>JAMHVA010000357.1:0-4890 GCA_035904625.1 Alphaproteobacteria bacterium
TCCGACTGAATGACGATGGCCAGATATTATATCAGGCCGATCCGACCAATCCGCTGCCGGGTCAACCTGTGGCTGTGGTTGTGAAGGGGGGCGCGCCACTGCAGCCCGACATTCAGGTTCTGGATACGAACCTTCTCGAAGGGCAGGATCGCGAGGCAATCGCGAATAAGATCCGTGAGTGGCTGAAGGGCCATATTGCCACCGTGCTGGAATCTCTGGTGGCGCTGGAGAAAGAAGAAGAGGGTATTGCCGCCCCTGTGCGCGGCATCGCATTCCAGCTTCATGAAGCCATGGGTATTGTTCCCCGCGCCAATCTGGAAGAATTGATTGCCGGGCTGGATGCCGATATGCGCCGCGTCCTCCGTCAGAAACAGATTAAACTCGGTCCTGTGCTGGTGTTCATGCCCGCGCTCAATAAGCCGGCAGCTGTGCATCTGCGCGCCCTGCTGTGGAGCCTGTGGAATGATAAGACGCTGCCCGCGAAAATCCCGGCGGATGGCATGGTCTCCAAATCGCTGGCCGATCAGGGCGATATCAATCAGGATTTTTATCGTGCGATCGGTTATCCCGTATACGCGAACCGTGCGATCCGTGTCGATATGCTCGACCGTGTGATCAGCGCCATTTACGACAATGCTAAGGACGGTACGTTCAAGGCAACGCACGCAATGGCCGAATGGCTCGGTTGTTCGATCCCTGATCTGTATGCAGTGATCGAAGCGATGGGCCATAAAAAGGTCAGCGACCCGGCAGAGCAGAAGGTCGAGCAGGCTGTTGCCGAAGCCGATCAAGCGGCGGCACCGGCGGAAGAAGTACCCGCAGAAGCAGCCGTGACAGAGCCTGTAGCTGAAGCTCCGGCAGTGCCGGCTGTACCGCAAAAACCTGAACTTGCCACCTTCCGCCTGCGTAAGGGCAAGGCCTACGGTGAGTCCGGTGAGCGCAAGCCACGCCCCGAGAAGAAAGAGTTTCGCAATAAGGACAAGCCGCGCTTTGAAGGCCACAAGAAGCCGCATGAGAAGAAGGACGGCGACCGTTCGCACAAGCCCAAGCGCGACCGCAAGCCGGATAAGTTCAAGGAACGCGAAGATCGCGGTCCGCGCGTGATCTCGGCGGCAGCGGAAACCCAAGGGGATTCGCCGTTTGCGATCTTGCAAAATTTGAAAGTCAAACAAGGCGGCTAGGGCCGGATTATCATGTTTCGCCTTTGTTTACTGATGGTCATCATTGCGGTATCGGGATTTACGCAGCAGGCCCATGCCAATACGCAGTTTTCGGGCGCGTATCTGCTGCATGTATGTGAAATGGATGCCAAGGGTAAGGAAGTTATCAAAGGCGGACATATCGCCTGCCAGTCCTACATAGCGGGCGTGATCGATTATCACCGCATCCTGCAATCAATGAAGCTGGCGCCGAAGATCGATATTTGCGTGCCGACCAAAACGCCGCTGAACGATGTGCATAAGGCTGTGCTTGCCTATCTGCGCAAACATAAAGAAAACGATGCCTTTATTGCGGCCCCTGCCGTGACAATGGCGCTTTATAAACTTTACCCGTGTAAGTGATATGGAAGACCTTCGCGAACAGCCTATCGTTAGAATTAAAGCCGAACAGGGCGAGCGTTTCTTGCCGAACGATTTTTATGACGTTCTGGCCCACCGTTATTTCCCGGTTCTCAGTCTGACTTATATGGCGGCCATTCTGGGGATGGCGATTTCTCTGGCCGGGCAGGGTGCCGGGTTTGTGTATTATTTTTTTGAAGATCCGTATGTATATCGCATGGGTTACTGGATTGCGGCATGGGTATCGATACCGGCGATCGTCTGGATTCTGGTCCGCAGCACGTTCCATGTCGGCAAAGCCGCGAACCTCTGGTATCAGGTGACGGCTGGTTTAATGATCCTGACGGTGATGTTCAGCTTCCTGTTGCTGGAAACCGAAGATCTGGGGATCAATCTGCGGCTGTTTATGGTGGCGTCCACCCCGATCATGGTCGTGCAGTATTATTTCTTCGTGAAGGGCGGCTTGCCAGCGCGTGCTGCATGGCCGCTGACGGTGGCGGGCCTGACATTCCTGATCTACGGATTGATCCTCTAGGGCTTTATATATTATTCATGATCCAGCCCAGCAGCAGGATCTGCGGGACGGTCAGCAGCGGCAGCGACAGTGCAACCTTCCAGCTTTTTGTCATCTGGCGCAGGACCAGAATCTCCGTGTAATCGGTGGAGACCCCTGCCATCAGGAATGTAAAGCCGTTGCCCGGTGCGGCGGCGCGCGTGACCAGATCGGCACCGATGGGTGTGGAACCTTCCGAGCAAACCTCGATCACCGTTGTCACCAGCAATGTCATCAGCAGGCCGATGATCGTGGGGCCGAACCATGCTGACATCGCTTCATCGGGGATGAATGTGCGGATCAACGCGGCCAGAACCACCCCGAGGAACAGCCAGCGCATGACCATGATGCTTTCGGAAAAACCCTGCTTCAGGACATCACGCAGCCAGACAGGCGTAAATTTGAATTCCGCCATACGCTGTTTGAAATCGGCCTTCATATTGAAATCAGGGTTCGGCTCAACCTTGTTGGGGTTAGGCGGCAGTTTCCCGTGCTTGACGAGTTGCAGATATAGAATGCCTGTGACGATGGCGATCAGGGCGGAGCCGACGATAAAGGCCAGCGTCCATGGCAGGCCAATCAATGAAATCAGGATCAGGGTCAGCGTAATTGAATTCCATGGACTGGCGATCAGGAACGCCATGACTTGTGCCAGCGATGCGCCGCGTTCATAAAGCTTGGCGCCGACCATCAGGATGCCGTGGGAACATAAATCCAGCAGCAACCCGGCAAGCGTGGCGCGGATGACGCCACCCACTGTATCGCCATTGCCCATGATCGCCTGAAAATATTCCCGGGGAATGCGCGACATCAGGCCGACGGCGATAATACCGCCGACGATCCCCCACCACATGACGCTCATCAGGCTGACGACCGCATGGGAAAACATGCTTATGTAGGGAATATCGAGACCCGTAAAATGGATAATAAACCCGGCGGTGATAATCGCCAGCATGCCGTACAGCAGATAATCAAATCTGCCGCCATGGCCGGGGTGGCTATGGTCGCCGTGATTATGCGGGTCGGGATTGACGTGGCAGCAGTTACTCATACAAGGAACCTAGCACGAAACGGCCTAAAGGCCATACCGGCTCCACTGGCTGCGATCTTCGATAGATTGTAACAGTTGATCGCCAAAATCGCTGAAATCCGCCTGCGCGAACGGCCCGGGCAGAGGCAGCAGGCGTCGTTCGTTGTTGACGTCAATAAATTTGACCTGATCGCCGAATTTGGCCTGCATCAGGCCGCGCATATCATTGATTCCGTCGATCAGCCCGAGTTCCAGCGCGGGTTGGGCGGTCCATACACGCCCCTCGAACAGGGTGCGATCCGATGCCTTTAGCATATGGCCGCGGCGTTCCCGTACCCAGTCGATGAAACTGTTGTGAATGTCTTTCTGCAATGCTTCCAGTCGTTCGATATCTTCCGGCTTTTCCGGCAGGAACGGATCAAGCAAGGATTTCTCGCGGCCAGCCGTATGCAGGCGGCGTTTGATACCGTGCTTGCCAATAAAATCTTCCATGCCAAACCCGGCGGAGATCACGCCGATGGAACCAACGATGGAAACGGATTGCGCGTGAATTTCATCAGCCGCACACGCCAGCCAGTATCCGCCCGATGCCGCGACATCTTCGATAAAGGCATAGACGGGAATATTGTTATCTTCGGCCAGACGACGGATATGCGCGCCGATCAACGATGATTGTCCGGCGGCGCCACCGGGGGAATTGATGGTGAGCGCAACCGCGACGATGCCAGATTTGTCGAAGGCCTTGTCGATGGACTTGGCCAGCTTGGCATGAGATATGGCGGAGCGGCGGGGGCTATCCATGATCACGCCGGACAGGCGAATGACCGCGACCTTGGGGCGGTCTTCGAAATGCTTGCCGACAAACGGCAGTGTACGCATAAACGCGCGGAATTTCTTCAGGGTGTCCTGATCGTTTTCATCTGTCATGATGCAGGGCAGTGTGCCTGAAAATGTGCCCGAGTCAATCCGGATTTACCGCAACTGGGGTTCCCACTTCCGGCGCCACTTTGCCGAGGCTCCGGGCGCATCGCTGTCCTTCATGTTTTTCAGAATGTCCATCAGCGACATGCTGTTGTCTTCGATATCCGGCTCGAAAACATTAAAAAGAACAGGCCGCTTCATGATTTCCGGCATGGTGCCCATCATGTCGCCGATCCCGTCGATCAGCCCCAGCTTGAGGGCTTTTTGCGCCAGCCATGTCTTGCCGGTCATGATCTTGTCGTCGGGGGCCGCGAAACGGTCACCGCGGAGCTTCTTCACCTCAGCGATGAATATGGCATGAATATCGCCAAGGCGCTCATGGGTCTCTTTCACATCCTTTTTCTTGAGCGGACTGAACGGGTCCAGAGATGATTTGTCTTTTCCTGCCGTGAAAACGCGACGCTCCACGCCAGCCTTCTTGATCTTTTTGTGATAGCCAAAACCGGCAGAAATGACACCGATAGAACCAATGTTCGAAATCGGCAGGGCGTAAATTTCATCGGCGGCGCTGGCGAGCCAATAACCGCCCGATGCCGCGATGGAACGCACGAAAGCATAAACGGGTTTCTGGTGGAAGGCCGCTTGCCGTCTGATTTCCTGTACCAGCAGATAGGTTTCGGCGGGGGATCCGCCGGGGCAGTCGATATCGAGAACGACAGCCTTGCCGGGTTTCCAGGCAAAGGCCTCGGCCAGTATCTTTTTATGCGTATCCCAGCTGACGTAGCTTTCTCCGCTCTCTTCAGGTTCGCGAAGTATGTCACCATGGA
>JAMHVA010000358.1:0-2116 GCA_035904625.1 Alphaproteobacteria bacterium
TTCATGGTCAGGCCGTAAAACGGCAGCAACGTATCCGCCGCAATCGTGAAATCGCCTTTTTCCTTCGATTTCAGGCGCACGCCCGACAATTGCCCGTCTGCGCCCTCGAGACCCGCGAGATCCGCAATAACGAGGTTCATTTTATTTTCGGCGACCAACGCGCGCATTTTATTGACCGTATCTGGCGCGGCGCGGAAATCATCGCGACGGTGGACGAGCGTTATGCTTTTAGCCAGCGGTTGCAGATTGACGGTCCAGTCGAGCGCGGAGTCGCCGCCGCCGGCGATGACGATATTCTTATCCCGGAACTGATCCATTTTGCGCACAGCATAAAAAACGGATTTTCCTTCATACTGGTCCAGATTTTCGAGCGCGGGTTTCTTCGGCATAAAAGACCCGCCGCCAGCCGCGATGACGATGACAGCGGCTTCGATGACCGTGCCGATATCGGTTGTCAGGCGCCATTTCCCTTCAGGCGTTTTTTCAAGTTTTTCCGCCATCTGCGAAAAATGAAACATCGGCGTGAACGGGGCGATCTGTTCCATCAGGCGGGCGGTCAGATCGCTGCCGGAAATCACCGGCCAGGCCGGAATGTCGTAAATGGGCTTTTCGGGATAAAGCTCGGCGCACTGGCCGCCCGGGCGATCCAGAATATCGACGAGGTGGCATTTGATGTCCAAAAGGCCGAGTTCGAACACCGCAAACAGGCCGACCGGGCCTGCGCCAATGATGAGTGCGTCAGTGGTGAGTATCTGTGACATGCAGCTATTTAATCTGCCTGAAACGGATTGGCAATATCGATTGCTGGCCCTATATAGAAGCCATGACAAACCCGGTCTATTCCGTTCGCCCTGTCGCCATTTGGCTGTTTTGCTGCTGTATTCTGGTTTTTATGATGACCGGGATCGGGGCGATCACCCGTCTGACCGAAAGCGGCCTTTCTATTACCGAATGGAAAGTGGTGAGCGGTGCGCTGCCGCCACTAAACGAACAGGCATGGCAGGAGAGCTTCGAGAAATATAAAGCCTCACCTGAATACAAACTTAAGCATTTCTGGATGTCGATTGAAGATTACAAGCAGATCTTCTTCTGGGAATGGCTACACCGCCTGTGGGGCCGCCTCATCGGACTGGCCTTTGCCGTGCCGCTGATTTTTTTCTGGGTGACCAAACGCATCCCTCCGGCGATCAAACCCAATTTGCTGATCCTGCTCGCGCTAGGCGCAGCGCAAGGTTATATGGGTTGGTATATGGTCAAGAGCGGTCTCGTTGATGAACCATCGGTCAGCCATTACCGCCTTGCCGCGCATCTCTCGCTCGCGCTCCTGGTTTACAGCTATATGTTATGGACGGGTTTGAAAGTATGGGCGAGCGATCCGGTAGTGATCTACCCGCACGCCGCGCCGACGCGGTCGTTATATACGCATGGCTGGATTGCGCTCGCCTGCGTCGCGGTGACGATTGTCTGGGGCGCGTTTGTCGCAGGTCTCGATGCCGGACTGATTTATAATGAATTCCCGAAAATGGGCGATGGGCTCATGCCACCGGAGATGTGGGCGCAGAGTCCTGCGATCATGAACCTCGTTGAAAATCATGCGAGCGTACAATTCATGCACCGCTGGATTGCGATTGCGACCGGGCTGGTTGTACTGGCTTATGCATGGCGGGGCACCAAGAAAACCGACCGGCCCGTGTTTGCCCTTCTGGCAGCGTGGGTCTTCGTGCAGATCGGCATGGGTATTGGCACACTTTTGTCACAGGTGTGGATTCCGGTCGCGGTGATGCACCAGCTGGGCGCGGTCATCCTGCTGACATTCGTGATTGCCAGCCTTCAGGCGGCCAATCCGGCGCGGGCTAAAATTTCAGAATAAAAATCGAGATAGGCTTGGACGGTTTTTTCTTTGGTGAATTCCGCTTCGTAGCGGGCGAACCCTGCCGCCACGAGTTTCTCCTGTAACGCCTTGTCGGCGATCAGTTTGCGCAAAGCAGCCGTCAGGCCTGCCACATCATCAATATCAAAAAGCAGCCCGTCTTCGCCATCGCGCACGAACTGGCGCGGGCCATCGGCGCGGCTGCAAATGACGGGCGTATGATTGGCCCATGCCTGTACGAAGACC
>JAMHVA010000359.1:0-3318 GCA_035904625.1 Alphaproteobacteria bacterium
GGCTATGACAAAAGCTCCTCCCAAATTCAAGCCCCGTAAATTCAAAGATGCCGAAGCCGCCGTAGAGGCCGTGCGCGAGATTTATGAGGCCAATGTTCAATATCTGCGCGAGCAGTTTGACTCGTTCGCCGCCGGGCATATCCCGGGCAGTCGCGTATTTGCATGTTATCCGTATATCCGGATCGAGGCATCAGTGGCGGCCCGCGTCGATACGCGCCTGTCTTTCGGGTTTGTTCCGCGTGCCGGCGTTTATGAAACAACAGTGACGCGTACTGATATCTTTGCCGATTACCTGCTGGAGCAGCTGCGCCTCTTGATCCTGAATCATAACGTCCCGGTCGAAGTCGGTGTTAGCACGACATCAATCCCGATCCATTTTGCGCTGGGCGAGGATTTCCACCTTGAGGGCGACCTGACAACCGAACAGATCAATGCGCTGCCGCTGACATTCGACCAGCCCGACCTGACGATCATGGATGATGAAGTTGCCAATGGCACACATGTTCAGAAACCGGGCGAACCGGGTCCGCTGGCGCTGTTCCGCGCGCCGCGCATCGACCTGAGCCTGATGCGTCTGAAGCATTATACAGGCACGGCTGGAAAGCACTTCCAGAACTATGTGATTTACACGAACTACCAGTTCTATATCGATGAGTTTGTGAAGATCTGTCGCGAGATTATGGAGCCGACGGATAATCCGGAACTGAAGAAAGAGCGTCTGGAATATACGGCGTTCGTTGAGCCCGGAAATCGCGTGACATCGAACCGCAATATGCAGGGCTTTGCTGTGATGGATGAGGAAGGCACGCCGATCAAGCGCCTGCCGCAGATGCCCGCTTATCACCTGAAGCGCGCTGACGGCGACGGAATCACGATGATCAATATCGGTGTCGGCCCGTCAAACGCCAAAACGATTACCGACCATGTGGCTGTCCTGCGGCCGCATGCGTGGCTGATGCTGGGGCATTGCGCCGGCCTGCGGAATTCGCAAAACCTCGGTGACTATGTTCTGGCGCATGGTTACCTGCGTGAGGACAATGTGCTGTACCGCGACCTTCATCCGGCTATCCCTGTTCCGGCACTGTCGGAAATTCAGGTGACGCTGGAAGAGGCTGTCTCCCGCATTACCGGTCTGAAAGGGTTTGACCTGAAACGCATCATGCGGACGGGGACGGTGGCGACTGTCGATGACCGGAACTGGGAATTACGCCCGCATATTCGCCAGAATGCCCGCCTGAGCCAGAGCCGCGCTGTGGCGCTGGACATGGAATCAGGGACGATTGCCGCCAACGGGTTCCGGTTCCGCGTGCCCTATGGGACATTACTCTGCGTTTCGGATAAGCCCTTGCACGGGCAGCTAAAATTACCCGGTATGGCCGACCGTTTCTACCGGGAACGGGTCGAACAGCACCTGCAAATCGGGCTGCTGACCATGGCGATGCTCCGTGATATCGGGCAGGCCCGGCTCCACAGTCGGAAACTGCGTTCTTTTAACGAGCCTGCGTTCCAGTAATTTGACATAATTTTTTATCTTGTGTAGTTTGGGTGCCACGGGAAGGGGCGCTGCCCATGGGCTCACATATGCTGACCAGAGATTTTAAAGCCGCCGCTGAACAACATATCGGCGATATGGCCTATCTGCGCGGCCTTGTCACAAAACTGCAGTCAGGCACATTCCTCGATAGAATTCCCGTCTACAATCAGGGCAAATGGAGCGACAGAAGGCGTGGCAACTGTACCGCTTTTGCGTTTGACTCTCCTCATAATGGCTGGATGCAACCCGGTTTTCTGGGAACGGGCGAAATTCGTTACAATGAGGATCGCCCAAAAAGGCACAGGGACTATGCTGCCGATGTCCATTTGTCGATCCTGCGGGACGATGTTGTCTATATGGGGCAGGATTTGCGCAGTGCTATCCGTCATGGCATCCCTGCGGCAGTCTTTTATAAAGGTCTGGACGGAGATGAAGATTATCACTGGTATGCTCTGCGCCGCTGCTTCAACCTCGCGAGCGACCAGCCCGATAAGCTGGTGTGGATGAACAAGCTGGGAAGTTCGATCAGTTCGTCGAGCGATGATGAAACAATTTTCGATCATGCCCAGTCCTATGGGTATAAGGTGTTTGGTGGTTATTACGCGATCCCGCTGAAGCTTATTGGGAAATGAGATGTGGCCGTCATGACGACATTACTGCTGACGCGTGACTTCCAAAAAGCGGGACAACAATATTATCAGGACATGGGTATTGTTCGTGCCCATGTGCAAACCCCGTCAGGGAAAGTATTTCTTGATTCCATTCCTGTATTCGATCCAGATGCGCAAACATTCGATGTCATAGAAGATAATTGTTATGCTTTTGCCGCCAGCGCGACGGGCAAGGGCCGCGTCCAGCCCGGTTTCTTTGGCACCGGCGTCAATCTGTCTAACTTGGGGCGTCCGCGTGATTTTGAACGCTATCGCGCGAGCCTTCATGAATCGCTGCTGGCTGATGGTGCCGTCTATCTGGGGGAAAGCTTTTCGGGTTGCCTTGATAAAGGAGTGCCGATGGCGATCTTCTTCCGTCAGGGGCAGAATTTCGATTATGACTGCATGGCGTTACGCCGGATGTTTGATAAATTCAGCGGCCAATATGAACGTCTGGCTTTTGCCAATAAACCTGATGCCTTCGCCATTTGTCCGGAAGACCGCCGCAGCACGATCTTCGGCGAGGCCGCCCGCAGAAATTACGGTGTGTTCGGCGGATACTACGCCCTGAAAAACAGGTCCGGCCCGGCCCTGGATTAAGCAATAAAAAACGGCACCATCGAGTGCCGTTTTGTTTGTTTGCAAAGCGCCAATGCTATACCGAAATGTCTAGAACACTGCCGCGGCGTGTTGATTGCGGCTCGCTTGTTTCATTGTCATTGGAAGAGGGAGCCTCGGCACGACGTTCGTTCCGCGTTTCCGATTGCTGTGTTCCGGCGCTGGCGGCTTCACGCGGCTGCGTGCGATTCTCCTCCGGTTTCTTTTGTTCAGGCGTGCGTGCTTCATCCGAACGCTGCTGGAACGGATTGACGATCGCCTGCTGCGTATAGCCATTGATATTCAGTGCCATGAGAAACCCCAAAAAGAGACGCCCGAAAGGGCGAGAAAGCCAGTTCTTATAGCATACATCGAAGGGGTTAATAACTTCTTTACCGCCGCGCCCGGGATAAATAAGGCAATTTCGTGATTACGTTAACCTCATGGTAATGACTCATGCGTAAAACTGTAGGGGTGTGAGGAGATATATGGGACAAAGACTCTTCTGTTAGGGAGATGTGTCCAAATTCCATCTAT
>JAMHVA010000360.1:0-13132 GCA_035904625.1 Alphaproteobacteria bacterium
CTTTCCCGGCCCATCGAAGAGTACAGAGACGCACTAAAAGGAAAGACAGTAACGACATTATTCAGCAGCAGTGTTTTCACGCTGGCATCAGAAGGTGCCCATATCAAGATTGCAGAAGCGGTTCCACCCGCACCATGGCGTGACCTGCAACCTATCGAGGATGCTTATAGACCGTTGAAAGCCTTATTCCCGGTGATCGAGATTTCGCGCATTTCGCAAGGCACAGCGCCAACGGCTGCTCTGGGATTGAAACCCGTTTAGAAGTTATGAACGGCGCTCAAACTGGCAAAGATATTCTTCCGTCACCAGATTTTTGACTGATTCCGTGCGTGTCAGAACATCAACCGTCCGTACAGAAAAGCGGGAGAATACGCGATCGATTTCCGCACGGTCGAAGAAATGGGAAACACCCATATCCTGACAAGGTCCCGCTGGAATATCATCGTAAGTGCCGGGCTCAATCTCACGTCCCTGCCCATATCCCGTGCAATTCCGGCCCCAGAGCTTACTGTAGAACAACCCACCAGGCTTCAGAACACGATAAACTTCCGATACAACCTGATCAATCACCGGCAATGTATTGGCATAGATCGCAAAAATATCGAGAACGACATCAAACTGGGAATCGGCCCATGGCAGTGTGGCAAAGTTGCCGACACGCAAATCGGGCGCGTGTTTATTCAAGCCTTTATTCTCAGTTGCCAGACGTTCTTCTGCTATGCGTATTGCCGCTGGCGATCCATCAATACCGGAAACCTTGTAACCTTCACGATGCAGAAACCAGAGATTGGCACCGGGGCCGCAACCCACTTCCAATACAGATACAGCCGTGCGGTCTCTACCGGCAAACTGGCGGCCCATGAAACGCACAAGATCTTCCGGCGGGTAACGGCCCCACGCGCGCGTACTGAACTTATCATCCCAATGCTGGATATAGTCACTGGCTACGGACATACCTTACGCCACCATATCCCGCAGCTTGAGAGAATCCTGATAAATATCGCGGCGGAAGAACGGCACGACATTCCGCAACAGGACACGTTGGGTATGACGGGCAAGTTCATGATGAAATTCCTCGACCTTCTGCGTATATCCCAGCAGCGGTAATTTGAAGGTTCCTGGAATACATATGGCTTCACTGCCAACCAGATCGGCATCACCTGCAATAATGCCAAGATCCTTGCATTCCTTCCAAGCCTTGGCGACAAACCCCTGAGGGTTATTCCAATCCTCGGTGCCAATGACCATCGGGCATTCGCTGGTAATAAAGGATGTCCCATCTGGCTTGGTCTGATTGCTGAAAATACCGGCTGATGCCGTACGGTAGGTACGCGCATCCAGATCAAAATTTTGCAGGTATGTGAAGTTTTTTATTTTATCGGCATGCGTCATCATCGTAACAAAAATCATAGGCGCACCGAACTGATAATTCTTCACATCATCGGAAAAACCGATAGCAGAACCCAAGCCGTTAACATTATCATTCGACCAGATAACCTGATCGGCTTCGATCACTTGTTTGTCTGTGGTAACCGTAACGCCCTGTGCTGCGTCCCTGATCGACAGAATTTTCTCGCCCAGACTGATAACCACACCCTTGGCCTTCAACCATTCAACTGTACGATCGCACCAGCCACGCATAGCATTGCCATCGACAGGATAAATAGAAACCAGATCATCAATTTTACCCATTGATTTTCGGCGTGCGGCCAGAACCGTATCCAGCCAAGGATCGGTTTTCAGTTTCAGCATATCGTCATCATCGAGAAATTTAAGCCGATGCAAAGACGTTGTCGATAATCCGTTCGGTTCAACTTTATCTGCCTGCATCGAATAAACTTTTTGGAAAATGCCGGCATAGATATCACCAGCAGTCTTCCCGAAGCGGGTATAGAAGACGTCTTTCAGCGTTTTGGGAGGCTGTGCCTTATCCTGATTGGCAGCCAGAGTCAGAAGTTCTTCCCTGATTTTATTCTTGGTTGCCTCATCAAGTGAGGCCAGATCCGGCAGGGAATAACCATCAGTAACAACACTATTGAAGGCGCTTTGCGATATGAACTCAATAACCTTTGTCTTCCCGTCCATGATATCGTTGACGATATCGGCGAGGGGCTGAGGAATTGAGTCGAACATATGAACGCCCTTATCGACATAAAAGCCGTTCACCTCACGGGAATAGGCCAGACCGCCAAAAAACGGTGCCGAATCGATGATATGAACTTTCGCACCCGGGATCTTGATCAACTCCATGGCATCGCAAAAACCTCGGAAACCTGCACCGGCAATCACATACGATTTACTCATGACTGGAACCCCTCATCTACTGGGCATAACGCTGTCCGCCAGCATCAGCGGATGGCGCCACTATAGGGAGTCGGGACAGCCCGAAGCAAGCGCTGCAGATAGATAATTTTATGTATTATAGAAAATCGAAAACGCCAGACGCCTCGATCACGCGGTCCCATGAGAGGTCATGCACATCCGGCGTGTGAAAATCGAAGGCAGAGAGGGTCCCCTTCGACAGATTGGAGAAATCGGGCGCCAACCAAAAAAACCGTGCCTTCCGGGCCGCCGCATAATCCTCGACCCAGCGATACCGCGTGCTGATGACGGGCAAGCCCAGCGCGCAATATTCAACGACTTTGGTTGCTGTCTGGAGATTGAAGGGATAACGGTCAGGCATCAGGTTCAGACCGTAACGTGCCTGCCCGGCAAGAGCGGGCACTTCCTCGTAAGGAACACGCCCGTGAAAGATGATATTCGACGCAGCCTTATAGCGGGCCTGCATATCTGGATGGGCTTCCCCCACCAGCAGTAACGTCATATCCCGCGCAGAGGCAGCAAAGTAATCAAGGAACCCGGTAATCACACTGCCACGGTTCAAGCTGCCTGCGTAAACAAAATCATAGGTCGGCGTTGCGGCAGATGCAGAACGAAAGAAGCGATCATCCACACCCATATCACGCAGACGGAATGGTATATCGTCGTAGAAAGAAAACTCGCTTCTCACGTTATTGTTCAGAAAAATCCGGCGATGCGGTTTGGCATTGAATGTACGCTTGATCAGGTTTTTGCAACGGGCCCCTGTACCCGTTGAAAGCGAGTTGTACTCATGAACGACAAAACGCCCCTTGCCTTCGCGGTCCAACCCCATAAAGCGCCAGACGATATCGTAATCTTGCGGGTCGTATTGTGTAAGCGAAGATGAATCAACAGACCGGACACCCGGTTTGTAACGTGATAGCCATGACATATAAGCTGGAATTTCCGGCAAATAGGCCTGGGTCCGCTCAAACAGGATCGATGTCATGACGACGATATTCCTTCAATGGCGCCTATGCGCGCTGGCAAATAATCCAGACATGAGAACTGAGAGCATGCTCAGCCAGAAATTTCTGAAATGCCTTTAATGTCTCAGGACCGCGCGAAAGCAGCAATTTTTCAAAACGACTTAAATTTGCCTGCGTACCGCGGTCAAGCGCGCGCTGAACAATCTCGACATCCAGACGACCCGGCGTAAAGATCTCAACCTCGTCAAAACCAGCCCGCGCAAACAGCAATTCCATACCCTTACGCGAAAGGAAGTTCTGGTGATACGGGGGCATCACGCTGCGCGATTGTTCCCACAGCAATTGAATGTCAAACCCATCAGCCCCGAGGCATGTAATGACTGCCGTGCCGCCGGGCGATGTTGCACGAAAAATCGCCTTGGCAAAGTTTTCCGGTTCCTGAACATGTTCCAGCACTTCAAAGCAAGTAACCATATCGCCCTGTGCGCCTGGCTTTCCGGCTTCATTCTCTACGAAGCCTTCAAAAACAGTAATTCCTGACTCACGGCAACGGCGCGCGGCATCTTCACCCGGTTCGATACCGATCACATCTGCGTCAGGATGACGTGCTTTCCACTCCATCAGGAAAGTGCCGTTTGCTGATCCGACATCGAGGATGCTTTTTGGGTTCTTACCCAAATCTTTCAACAGGTTTTCAATCCGCTCAAGGTTTGGCGTCAGGATTGCAGCCTTACGCTGTTCCCCGGTTTTTTTGAGCATCACGTCAGCCCAGAATTTTTGCGAACGCGACTGCGCGTAATAACGCAGTAATTCACCGGCGTCAGGGCGCGGCGAAGCATAAAGAGAACCGCAATCCGCGCAATTCAGATAACGGAAACTGTGTTTTTCGAAGTGATCGGCATGATCACGGCTGCCGCAACCCGGGCACGGAACATCGACAAAGCGGTCACGATCAAAAAAATGGAGCGCATCATCGGCGCTCAGCGACATAAATTCGTTAAATACGTCTTCAGGACGAATTTCTTCTTCTTTGATCGCAGCCGATGTTTTCATGATGATTTTGCGACTTTCTGGGGCTTCTCGCCATCCGCCTGATCGTAAATGTCAGCGATACAATCCAATATCCCCTGCCCCAGATCGATATGATGCGGAGTGACCAGCTTGTGTCCAACACGGGGGTTATAGGTATAAGGCGTCATTGTATAATGCGCGACCAGTTCTTTGTCACCAAAGCGGAAGGCTGGTTTGTTTGGCATCATTTCAGCAATCATGCGCATCAGATCAGCCACACGCATACGCTCTGGACCCGTCAAGACCAGATGGCTATTCTCATATTTCCGGTCAAGAATTTCGACAGACAGAGCCGCCGCATCATTCACATGAATATATTCACGCATCGCATCCGGATCGCCATTATAGACAATCTCGCCATTCTGCATCGCTTTGCGGATCAGGTTATAGATCCCGTTCGTCGATCCAGCACGGCGGCCATAAAGCGAACCGTAGCGCAGAATCGTATAAGAAAGGCCATAGAGCTTCTGATATTCCTCGATCAGGTTTTCGCAGGCCTGCTTGCTGATGCGATAGAACCCGCCCGACGATGAATAGACATAGACTGTGCTGGCGAACACAAAACGTTTCACATGCGCCGCGCGTGCGGCTTCCAGGACATTCAGCGTCCCGATGATATTGACCTGCACGGTCTGGATGGCGTCGCGACCAGCCTCCTCGATATCGGCAATACCGGCAAAGTGATAAATTGCCTCACACCCGGTCGCAGCTTTCTTCAGTACTTCGAGATCGGCGATATCACCGACAATCATTTCCTGATCGGGGCGCAGGTAAGGCGATGCCGCACGGTCGAATATGCGAACTTTGTAACCGGCATCGCTGAGCGCATCCGCCGTATGGCTGCCGAGGAAACCGCCGCCGCCAAGAACCAGTATGGTTCCTTTCGTTGAGGAACTAGGCATAGGCACGTCCTTCCTTGCGGGCTTCGCGCAGCCCTTTCAGCAGGTTGAGCGCGGCTTCTTCTTCCTGAAGTGCACGCGTTTCTTTCGCATACGAACCGGCATGCGCTGTCATGATCATATTGGGAAGGCCCGTCAGAGGGCCATTATACGGCTCAGATTCAAATACATCGAGCGCAGCTGCCGACAGCACACCCGTCTGCAGCGCAGACGCCAGAGCAGCCTCATCCACCAGACCGCCGCGCGCCGCATTCACAAGGATCGCACCACGCTTCATCAAAACAATGCGAGCAGCACTCATGAAATGATGATTTTCTGCCGTATAAGGCATATGCAGGCTGACGATATCGGCCCGCGCCAGTAATTCATCAACACTGGTCAGCGTAATGAAGGGATCTGCCTGCGTCGCCACGGGGTCATACGCCAGCACCTGTGCGCCAAAGGCCGACACAAGCTTCGCCACGCGACGGCCAATCCGGCCCAGCCCGATCAGACCCACGGTCTGCGCCCCTAACAAGCCACCGGCAGGTTTCTGCCAGCCACCGGCACGAATATCACGATCCTGCGCCGAAATGCCGCGCAAGGCATCCAGCATCAAACCCACCGTCAGTTCGGCAACCGCAGCAGCCGGTGCATCGGGGGTATTGAAAACGGAAATGCCGGATTCACGGGCCGCGTCCTGATCAACGTTATCCATGCCGGTGCCGCAACGGGAAATGACGCGCAAGGTCGGTGCCTTGGTCATGACATTGCGGGTCAGCGGTTCCAGCCCGGCGATCAGCCCGACAATATCCGGTGTCAGCAGGGCCGAAACTTCAGCCTCGTTCAAACGCCTTGCATGCGGATTCATAACGATATCGTAACCATCATCGCGCAGGGCCTGTATGGCCGGGCTATCGAGATTAAAGCTGGATGTCGTAATCAGTATGCCCGGCATGTGATGACCTGTTCTTATGTACCGACTTTTCTATGTACCAACACGGGCCGCAGGCTGTGTATTGCCTTCGTTCATATAGCGGGACAGGATCGGATCCTTGCGCAAAAGGCCTTCAGCAAAGGTCAAGTCCGACGGCGTATCAACGCTGGCCATCGGGTCCGGGCTGAACACCATCTGCACCGGATGATTGTTTTCAAGGCAACGGTTCAGGTCGATTGACTCAGCAATCTCCAGTGATGTTGGCACCAGGTTGTTGAATGTCAGCAGGTAATCACGGGTGAACGGAATGATGCAAACCTGCTTAAGCCAGTTGCCTTTGGTCGCACCGCGCTTCACGGTCGGGATCGGTTCACGCGACATATAAAGCGCACGCCCTGTGTTGCTGACAACAACCTTGATCTCGTTCGGGTCATTGAAATCTTCAATTGTCTCAATCGGCCCCATCAGACAGGCAACGCCAACTTCCGGTGCGTCTTTCAGGCCTTTCACAGCCACATCAATCATCGCAGGCGTCACCAGCGGTTCATCGCCCTGCACCATCACGACCATGTTGATCTTCTTGCCGGTCTGCTGTTCGATTTTCAGCATGGCTTCCGCGGTGCGGTCGGAGCAGCGCTCATGCGTATCCGCCGTCATCACGGCATTACCGCCAATCGACTCGATGTAATTCTTGATCTCTTCATCGCAGGTGGCAACCCAGCAGCTTGAGATACTTTCACTGAGAGCAGTACGCAGGTAAACATGACCCACCATCGGCATGCCCAGCATCAGTGCCATCGGTTTGCCAGGGAAACGGGACGAGCCCATGCGGGCTGGAATAATGGCGATAATATTCATAATACTTTAGCCTTTCACTGCGGAGATACCCGCCCTGCATACCGTATCGATAATCCGGGTGTCAAGGCTCCAGGCCAGGAAGGTAAAGCCCTGAGCCGCAGAATCCTTGAGTTTTTTGACATCCGGCTCCACCACATGAATGCCGCCCGGCTTCTTCATCTCGGCGGCGATCCGGCGCACCTCAGCAATCGCGGCCACGACGTCCGGGTGATCCAATTGACCCGCCAGCCCCATCGAGGCTGAAAGGTCGTAAGGACCCAGAATATACCCATCGACACCGGGAACGGACATAATGCTGCGGAAATTTTTGACAGCCTCGATATGCTCGATCTGCATGATGCAGACGGCATCCCTCTCCAGCCATTCCTTATAACCGGCAAAGTCGGCACCATATTTCTGCGCGCGCGCCAATCCGACACCGCGTTTGCCGCGCGGCGGATAATACATGGCGGCCACAGCGGCTTCAGCTTCTTCCGGTGTTGTCAGCATCGGGACGATGATGCCACTGGCACCGCTATCCATCACGCGTTTGATCAGGTTCGGGTCGTTGTTGGTCAGACGCACCAGTGCTTCGCTGCCGCCGGTTTCCACAGCACGGATCAGGTCTTCGGCCTGCTGCGTCGTCATCGCGGAATGCTCCATATCCATGACAACCCAGTCAAAACCCGCACGCGCCATGATTTCAGCAACGGCCGGATGGCCGATCATGATCCAGCCACCCAGCGTCATGTCATGCGCAGCCAGCTTTTGTTTCAGTGATTTTTTCATCGGTTCACCTTTCATGTGCTCACAATATGGAGTTCCAGTTTCGATCCGGCAACCCGGATCAGACGGGCCAGCGGCGTATCAGCCATCTGGCCATCGAGAATACGACGGGCAACCTCGTGTTTTTCAGACCCGTTTACCAATAGCACGAGCGACCTTGTCTGCAAAAGTTTCTTTGTTGTCAATGAGATACGGTCATGCGGCGCAACCGGTGCGCGCGTCTTCATGATCAGCCCCTCTTCCAGCCCCATGCCGGGAAAGAGAGAGGCGAAATGCGCATCCAGCCCCATGCCCAGCACTGTGACATCGGATATTTGGCTCAATACCGCATCATCGGGATGGTCAGGCCACAGGCGGACCAATTGTGGCTGAACTTTCGCCCCAGAAAACAGGGCTGCAATCTGCCCTGCATTGCTGGCAGGATCATCAAACGGTACGCAGCGCTCATCCCCCGGCATGATCGTGACGTTTGACCAGTCCAGATCACTCTGCGCCAGACGCTTCATCAGCAATTGCGGACTGCTGCCCCCGGGCAAAATCAATCGCGCCTGCCCGTTCTGGTCAATAGCCTGCTGCAGTCTGACCGTAATCATGCGGGACAGGCTTTGTGCCATTTCATCGTGTATCTTATATAAAATTTGCTGCGGCTGCATGATCAGCGCAATACCCAGCGACCAAGATCGCGCAGGTCTGTGACAATATCCGTACCGTTCGGGAACGGTGAAACGGTCCCCGACGGCACCCGGCCCAGAAACCTTGTCGCGGCTGATTGTGCGGCGTCATAATCGGTAATCGCGTCCCCCACCATCAGCAATTCGGCAGGCTGCCGGCCATACTCACTCATGATATCACCCAAATGCTCGGCTTTTTTCTTTGGCGCGCCCAGAACACGGGTGAAATAGGACGACATTCCACGCTTTTCAACAATCCGGATCAGTTCATCCTGTGGTGTGGCTGATGCCACAAACATCGGGATTTTCCCGGCATGATGCTGCAGGAATTCGCGCGCTCCGGCTACCCATGCGGCATCGACCACAGCTTGCTCAACCAAGGTTGAAAAGCGTTGTGCTTTTGCTTCAACATCGGCATCACTTCCTGACCGGCCCAGCAGGACCTTTTCGTAATGGCGGATCTTGTCATGACGTGTCACACCGCCATGAGCACGATGCCATGCCAGCACTTGTGACTGAATCTCGGGTCCTTCATCAGCATACAAAGCAACAAACGCGTCACCCTTTACATCGACGGAATCGGCCAAAACACCGTCAAAATCAAACACGATCGCATTGAAACGGTAGGGCAGTGCCATATCATGCCCCTTTGATCGATTTCAGTGTTCTGACGATAGACACAGGCAGCAGCCCGATCACAAGACTGCGGACGCCATAATAACTGGCGATCAGCTTTCCAAACCCGTGATTATGTTTCCAGCGTGCGCGCATGGCGTCACGAAATTGCCGCCAACGGCGCTTGGTACTGATTGATCCTTCCTCGATACGTCGTAAGAGAACCGGCTCCTGCACCATGGCGATTCTGCCCTTGCCTGCAAACCGCATCCACATATCCATATCCTGCGAGGTTCTAAATGTTTCATCATACCCGCCAAGCGCAAGGCAAATATCGGCACGCATCAACGCGGTGCTGTGCGCGAATGGCGTCTTATAAAACACAGATCGCGCCAATTGGTCAGACGTTTCCGCCCCCCAGAGCCCCTTCGTGCCATCAGCGTAGATATCATCGCAATTCCCGCCGACAAGCACGATAGACGGGTCGGATTTGATCAGGGCTAATTCTTTCTCAAGCCGCTGTGGGTATGAAATATCATCGGCGTCCTGCCGCGCGAAATACGTCCCCCGCGCCAGCGCCAACGCACGATTGAGCGCAATGGTAAGCCCTGTATTCTGCTGATGGATCACGCGGATGCGCGGATCGGATTGCGCCAGTTCGTCGAGAATACGGGGCGTATCGTCCTTCGAGCCATCGTTGATAACGATCAGTTCAAAATCAGTAAATGTCTGCGCCAGAATGCTGGCGACACTGTCCCGGATATAGGCAGCGGCATTATAAGCCGACATGATCACCGAAATTTCCGGGGCCGTCGTCATCGAATCAGCGTTCCCGCTTTGCAATGACATAAGCGCGACTACCAACAGAACGGATGACGGTTTTGCTATAGCCTAATTGTACGCAGCCCTCATCAACGGCCTGCACCAGACCGGGGAAGTCGGTCGTATTGTAATCATCGAACACGATGACATCGCCCTTCTGCTGACGCTTGGCGACCACCACGAATTCATCCATGACGTCGCGGAACGTATGCGCACCATCCAGAAAAGCAAAGTTCACACGGCCTGTCGCGAGACGGCGCAAGCCTGTACGGCTGTCGGTTTCAAGAAACATGGCATAGGAATCGACCAGATCGTTCCACGGGGCCAGCAATTCACGGCGTGTCTTCGCACCGTCATGGTCGTCGATGCAGTTCCACAGCATCTTGCGGTCATGCGGTAGCAAATCGAATGTCACGATCTTGCCGGAGCAACCGCCATCTTTCATCGCCCGTGCCATCACCGTTGTCGAGAAACCGCGTGCGGTTCCCGTTTCAATCACGCTCATATTTTCCAGCTTCATGTCGCGGATATAGGAGCGCAGTACTGCATAGAGAACACGGCCATGCTGATAGCAAAGGGTGGACTCTTTAACCACGATCTGGGTATGCAGCGCCAGATCGTCCAGCCACGCGGGATCGACCGCAAAACCATAATCTTTCTCAACCGCGTCAATCTCAGGGTAAGAAACACGGCGTGCCTCTTCCCACAACCTCATGTAGGTTTCGCGGCTCGCCTTTGGCGCATCACCGAACGGGTTGTCGTGCCAGTATTGTGCCGCCCATTTATCGGCAGCCATCTGTGCCCGGCGGGCCAGCATATTACTGTAATGTGCAGCACGTTTTTTCATGTCTGATCTCTCAAGCTCGTCAAAGTCGTATAGGACGCTAATTCCCGGGCAACCAGACTGTCAAGCGTCTGGGTTTCAATAATCTGCTGTCGTGCAGCCTGCCCGACTGAACGGCGCAAACCGGCATCATTCATCAGGGTTGCAATTGCCTCTTTCAACCCGTCTGCCGTGGGCGCAGACAGAAGCCCCGTCTTCCGGTCGGCAATCAGGTTGCGTATCCCCGGCACATCGGTGCCGACGCAGGCGCAGCCACAAGACATCGCCTCAAGCAGCGTCTTGGGATTTCCCTCATAATGCGAAGGCAGAACAAATACCGGATAGGAACAATACAGCGCCGGCAGTTGATCATTCGGCAACGACCCCGGAAACGTAACATTCGCTCCCGTCTCCTGGGCATAGGCCTGAAGTTCATCCTTTAATTCCCCATCACCGGCGATATCAAGGCTCCATGGTGTGCCCGCAACAGCACTGATCAGTTCTTTTAAATTTTTCTGTTCCGTCAAACGCCCGACAAACAGGATGCGATTTTCTTTTACAGCAACCGACTGCGGCGAGAACCGCTGGGTATCGATCCAGTTCGGACGCAGGGAAATCATTTCCGGCGCCACGGCAAACGTTTTGATCACAAACTGGCGATCTTCTTCCGTCGCCACGCAGATCAGATCGGCGGATTTATACGTTAGCCAGCTGAGCGCATAGATAAACGCGCGGCGTAAGGCACTGTGCCCCTGCATGATCGTGAATTGATAAAGCTCGAACCCATTACGAACGATCAGTGGCTTGCCGGATATCCACTTGGCCAGCACCGGCGCCCATCCGCCCCACATCTGATTGGTTTTCAAGATATCCATGAGCCGCAAATCATCACGTACCTTCCATACAGCCAGCGGCGAGATCAGCGCCCGTAGCAGCTTATTTGTGGGGCGCTTGCAGTCTTTATGCAAGGGCACAACGTGAATCGATGGGATTGTTTGCGCGATATCGTCATCGGCATCGCCACCCCATGTGTAGAACGTGACATTGACACCTTTGTCTGCCAGCTCTTCATAGAACCGCACTTCACGCTGAAGCAGGCCCTTTTCCTGCCAGATCGCCAGAGACACGTCCCATGTAAAGAAAAGCCCCAGACGGGTTCCCGCTTCAGGCATGCTCACGATTGCGCCCCGTACCATGAAACCGTGCGGGCAATCCCGTCCGCCAGCGTCAGCGAAGGTTCAAAACCCAGATCAGCGCTGGCCTTATCAATTGACGCGCAGGACAGGCGTATATCACCCTGACGAAAGCCAAGATAGGAAGGTTCGGTGTTCTTTCCTGTTGCCGACATTAATGCGGACAGCAACTGGTTAAGCGTTACCTTCTGGCCCGATGCAATATTGTAAACGCGCACACCCTCCGGCGCGTCACCGCAAACCGCTGCCCGCATATTCGCCTGTACAGCGTCCTGCACATGGCAAAAATCGCGCACGGTTTCGCCATCGCCATAGATTTCGATGGACTTACCATTTAGCAGCGCATCGATCCATTTCGGGATCACCGCAGCATACGCGCCCTGCGGATCTTGACGGGGCCCATACATATTGAAATAACGTAAACCCGTCACAGGCAGCTTGAGAGACGCTGCCAGCGTCCCCGCATATAATTCATTCGCATACTTACTGACAGCATATGGTGATTGCGGAAACAGACGCTCATTCTCATGGCGCGGCTGGTCATCACCATCGCCATAAACGGCGCTGGAGCTTGCAAAGACCAGATGCTTGACGTCTGCTTGCGCCGCCGCTGTCATGATCGAAAGAAAACCGCCGCTATTGACACTATCGGTCAGCGCCGGATCGGCGAACGATTTGGTCACAGAACCAATCGCCGCATGATGTAAAACGTAATCAATGCCGGAGCATGCACGCGCGCATAAATCGGCATCGCGTATATCACCTTCGATCAATGAAAAATTCTTCCAGCGATCCGCTCCTACCTGCTGGGCGACATCTTCCAAGTTGCTTTCATAGCCGGATGAAAAATCATCGATCCCTGTAACATACTGTCCAAGACTCAGCAGTTCCTGCACCAGATGCGAACCGATAAATCCGGCAGCGCCCGTCACCAGCCAGCGTCGCGGTTGGGCACGTAAGGCTTCACAGAGGGCAGCATAATCACTCATACGGCAAAAACTTTCCTGTAATCTTCGCGGGCACGTTCCAGATCGTCATGGCGGCCAATATCTAGCCAATATTCACGGATCGGAAACACAGCCGATTCATGTCCAGCCTTGGCCAGCGCATCAAAAAGCTGCGGCATGTCGAAATATTGCCCCTGCGGCACGAAATCCAGCGCTTCCGGGTCAATCACATAGATACCGGCATTCACAAAGAAGCTCTGGT
>JAMHVA010000361.1:0-4585 GCA_035904625.1 Alphaproteobacteria bacterium
TAATGAACAGGACGCCGCCGATCTTTTTATCCAGCAACAGATTTTCATGCAGTCGATCGAATATCGATCGGCCATGGTTGCCGTTGACCGCGCGATGGAATGTCAAAGACAAAAGATAGAGACGTTGCGCACTGAAATCGATGATCTGGAAAGGCAGAAACAGGAAATCGATGAGAAGCTGGAAACGCTGGGACCTAAAATCGAAGAGAAAGAAGAACGAGTCGAGAAACTGGAAGAGACAGTGCGCCTGAAGGAAGAGCACGACAAGGATGCCGAAGAGTATCATCGTGCTAACGCCGAACAGGAAAAACTTGATCAACAAATTAGAGAACTCCCAACGGTAAAAGTCACGAAAGGCGATAAGGGGACTTATTACCAAACCATCGAAAATGGCGAGGAGGTCACGTATCTGACAGGCCCCGATGGAACAACCAAGAAAGTCACAGAGGCCGATCTACAGGCTGATGAAAAGGCGATATGTAGCAAACCGATGTCCACCTATATCAGGAAGGCGCCGGATGGTAGCATAGAGTATATCGATGATTACGGACGCACGCTCTCGAAGGAAGACGCGCAGAGACTTGAAGAGTCCTTGAAAGCCATCGGCAAAAAACCCGAAGACCTGGGCAGCATGGATGACTTCGAAAAACGCAAGCGGGAATCAGATACTCATATAGACACCCAGCTTATCCCGGCAGGCGAAAAAGCGGCAGACTCACAGAAAAGGCTTCATGAAGCTACCGACAGACTGGGCATTCCACGCCAACAGATCGACCGCCTGAACGACTACCTGGAAGCCGAGCGCCAAAGCCTTGCAGAGCTTCGAAAGGAATACGAAGAAGCAAAAGCAAAAGGCCAGTTGATCGGCAAAGATTTGGAAGCCAAAAAAGCCGAACTGGAAGCGGACGAAGCGGAATATAAGAAATATGAAGAGTTTAAAAGGCGTCTTGAGAACGGTGAATTCAAGGATAAGAAAGAGATGCTTGATAACATGCCGGAATCGATGAAACCAGCCTATGAATCCGCTAGGGCCGATGCGGAGATGCAAGCCCGAAAGAACGAAGCTCCTGCTGCTGCCAAGACAGCGGCTGCCGATAACACATCACGGATCAATGGTTCTGCGGCCGAACCTGCAGTCACGGCATCAACTTCTCTAGGCCCACCCTTTTCTGTTGCAGCCAACGGCGCGCCCCCGGCAGCACCGGCACAGGAACCGCAAACACCGTCCATCGGGGCCGAAATTATTGCCAATACCCAGCAAAAGGCACAACTTTCGGGTGCCCGTCTGGGATAGTCAAACGCAAGGCTACCAATCACAATCATCAACCAGAAGCCTTGGTGTCCCAAGGCTTCTTTCATTTTCCGCAGAAAACCGCCACTTCAGGGAAACCTGTTAACTATTTGACAAATATACATCTTTATTACATAATCCACTTCGCAAAATAATATTACTATTCTAAACGCAGGAGAATTCTCATGCCCATACTCTCGAAATCAGGTCTTGCCGCCGCAGCCTTTGCGGTTGTCGCCTTCGCCCTTCCTGCCCAGGCAGGCGAATGGGAGCGCGAGCGCGATACAAACGGCCTGTATAAAGAGCCCGTCTGCGAGACCGGACATCGTCTAAAAAATCTGCTGGTCTATATCGCCAGACAGCAGCCCACAGGCATCAAAGCCAGCAACGATAAATGGGATATGGAGATCTACAATAACCCTGAAACCAATAGCTGGACTCTTGTGGGCAGAAGCAAAGCCCCGGAGGCCGCCCACTCCAGCAAGCTGTGCAGACTGGCCAGCGGCCTGCAAACGCCCTACGTGCAGGAGAAATGGTATGCTCTGGATTTTGCAAAGCAGCCAAAAGTTGCGGTCGTCCCCGTACCGACAATTACAAATTAATCCCGTCAGGCAGCAGAACGAATATCCTGATCCAAAGGCCGTCAGTGACGGCCTTTTCCTTTAAGAGGCACGATTTCTCCAAATTTGACTCTTCGGCCGCATATAAGCTAAAATTTGATATAAATTAAAAATATACGGATTACAGAGGGTGTATGACTGCTAATCCATTTGAAATATTGAAGAATTCTGTCTTCACCGACCTTTCTTTTGAAGGCCGGAGCGATGCCTTCATCCAGAACGGGACGCATAAAACGGCCCGCGCAGGGCGGGAAGCCCTGACGTCATCGGCCCCCGTGGTGCCGCAAGCGACCGATTCGACGGCAGAGGCCGTGCGCCCTGCCCGCGCAGAACAGCCGAGATCAGAGCCGGTCAGGCGTGAGACCGCCATGAATGATCCTGTTTTCGCTGCCCCTGTAGCAAAAGTAGCGGTTGAGCGGATCGTTCTGCCCGCACAATTCCAGCCGATTATCATCCCGGGCGTTTTATCCCTGCAACAGCGTCAGAGGGCCGCCCGGCACGACAGCACCGCGCATGAGTCATCGCCCGATAGCAATGCCGCCTTCAAGGTCGGACTGACGAATACAGGGAAAGACGGTCTTATACGTTTCCAGCAACAATCCCGCGACGAACTCGGAGATCAGCATCATCAGGATGAAGAGGATCTTGATGATACCCGTGATCTTCTGATAAGCGCTGCGTTCGCTCAATCTGCGGCTTACAATGTCGCGGTTGAAACAGTCAACCGCACATTCGGACGTCTGCGCGACCGTTTCCGCGCCCTGAGCGGCGATTGCGACAGATATAGCACAACAGAAAGAGATGCCGCCCGGCAGGTCGAACAGCTTTCCGTTGCGGAAGGTAACAAGGTCGTGCGGATTGCCGGACTGAACGGACTGAAAGATGCGCGCGATCAGCATATGCAGGTCGCCACCGAGGCAAATGCCGCACTTGATGAAGAACAGCGCCAGAAGGCCGCTGAAGAAAGCTTGACCCGCGTCAATGTTTACCGTTCCGGTGACGACACCTATTTCCATGAAATCAATGCGCAGGGTAACTCAACCGTTTACAAGCTGGGCGCTGACGGCAAAACCAGCAAAATGAACTTCGACGAAATGCCGGCAGACGTTCACTGCATGCTGCCGAAATCCACCTATATGCGCAAAGCTGCCGATGGCACGATTGAGTATATCGATCATCGCGGTGACAAGCTGGATCAGGACCAGACAGACAAGATGAACGCCTATCTGGCCGCGACAGGGCAGCGCGCTGAAGATGTCATGGCGTCTTACGATGATTTCAAAAAAGCCGTGGAGGCCCCTGATCGCGTTGCTGCGGAAAAAGTGGCCAGCCAGAAACTCGATGCCGCCGTTGAAAGCGAACAGCGTCTGCAGAAAATTGCAGAATCGATGGGCATTCCCACGTATAAGCTGTACGACCTGAACGACATGCTGACCGCAGAAAATACGGAACTGACCGAGCTGCGGACGCAGAAAGATGCAGCCCTGCGCCGCCAGAACCTGAGCGCCGCCGAACGCCAGAAAGCTGAAGCTGAACTGGCCTCTGTCGATGCCGAGATCAAGAAAACGCAGGATTTCAAAGACCGCCTGCAAACAGGCGGATTCCGCAACGAGCGGGAAATGCTGGCCGCCATGCCGGAATCGATGCGCACTGACTATCAGCAAACCATGGCGCAGAAAGGCCCCGATAACACCGCCCGCGTCAACGGGTCTGCGGTTGAATCCGGAATCAGCGCCAGAGCCAATCTGGGCGCGCAATTCTCCAGCGCCGCCCCGGGAACAAAACTGACACCTGCCACGGCAGACGATATGTCGGTTGCCGCCCCCGATACACCGGCGGCTCATCATTACCGTTACCAGCCGGGCGGCCTGCAACCATCTTTTGGTGCAAAACTCGGCTAATATATTGAAATAAAACAATTATTATATTTCAATAATTGTTGACTTTTACCCTCTGTTACGGTTAAACTTGGGGTAACTAAAGAATAAATAAAGTGTAACTTGAGTTTCAGAGGGTGTAAGTGACTGATACTCCACAAAATACAACGGGAGCATATGATCTTCTTGGCGAACGCCGTCAGGAAGGCATTTCTTTCGCCCCTGCATCCTCCGGGACGGGCCTGAAGGTGTCGCCGAAGACGCGCGAGAATTTTGGCCGTAGCGCCGCGCCCCAGGATAAACCGCAAGCGGATACAGCTGTGGCTGCCGGCCCCGGCGGTTACGATCAACAGAATTTCTTCGTCAAGTTCCTGATCAACATCCTGATGATGCTGACAGGCAAGCTGGATGCCGACAATAAAGGAAACAATTCGCTGATCGGCCTGATCAGCAAGGCCTTCGGCATGAACGACGATGCCGATCACACAGAATTCCGTCAGTTGCAGGGCGATCTGAAAACGCGTGGCCGTGAGACAGTCCGCCGTGAGCGCGACTATAGCCGCTTTGATACCGGCGCTGCCGTTGCCGCCGCGAAAATGGGCGAACCCATCCTTGGCAAGAACATATATAACAGCCAGATGCTGGAGCTGATTGGCAAAGGCGAATCCGGTAGCGACTACAACAGGGTTTTCGCACATAAAGGCGTGAAACGGGTTGACCTGACGAACATGACTCTCAATCAGGTCATGGACTGGCAGCGCGCTGAAACCAACAGACAAGCCGCTGAAGGCTATGCC
>JAMHVA010000362.1:0-13477 GCA_035904625.1 Alphaproteobacteria bacterium
CAAGATACAGCGGATTGTGCAGGGCGGACGGGCAACCTATTTTTGCCCGCAATGCCAGAAATAGAGGGTTATTCATGAGATATCATTTTCTGATTACAGCTTTTGGTTGCTGTTTGACGCTGTCGCTGGTGCCTGCTCTGGCGCAGGGTTTGCCTGCGGCGGACCCTTCTGCCGCAACGTTTTTTTACGCATTGAACGATATTCCGCTGGCGCCGGGTGCACGCGAGCTTCCCGATGAGGGGGTCAGTTTTGACAAGCCGGAGGGCCGGATCATGGGCGCGACGGCTATTTCCGAGATTCAGAGCCCGGAACAGATCCGTTCTTTCTACAGCCGGGCCCTGCCGCCGCTGGGCTGGGTCAGCCAGCCGGACGGGTCTTTTGTGCGTGAAACCGAGCGTCTGCGCCTGAATGTTGAGGCACATGAAGGGGTTAGCGTCATACGGCTGCAGGTCGAACCGCGCTAGCGGGCCGACCGGGGGCGTTCCGGCTATTGCCAGAACCCGGGAAAACCCCGGAAACGCAGGGTTTTCAGAGGTTTAACTTGTGAATTGTTTCGCTTGACAAAAGACCTCGGGTACGCGTAAAACAACGGTCTCGCACGGGTCGCCGACAACAAAAAACAAGGCTGGCAGCGCCCCGGAGCAGAGCAATTTTTGTGAGACATTTCGGGTCTTCGGGCTAATCCGCGGACCCTGTATTAAAGGGCTGAAAATGGCAAACCATACTTCTGCAAAACAACGTATCCGTCGCAATGCGCGTCGTGCCGATATCAACGGTTCACGCATGAGCGCTATCCGCACATACCTGAAAAAGGTTGAAGCGGCGATTGCGTCCGGCAATGCGAAAGACGCGGCAGATGCTTACAAGGTTGCTCAGCCCCAACTGATGCGCGGTGCCGCCAAGGGCCTGCTGCACAAGAACGTCGTGGCACGTAAGATGTCGCGCCTGAACGCCCGGATCAAAGCGCTGAAATAAGCGCTTCCTGATCGGGGAATTCAAATACGAATTTCCAAATATTATTGATGTGCGCGAAAGCGTGTTGCAACTGGAGTGAGAACTGCAGAAGGGTTTTTTGTTGTCCAGAAAAAAGTGAATAGAGAAAAATTTCTTTTTTTGAAGTTCCTCTTTTGACCGCATGGACAAGTAAAAGAATTAGCGTTAGTGTTTTTTTAACTCTCGAAATTCTGTTGTGTCGTTTGCCGCGAAGGCAATGGTGCAACGTGCCTGCAAAACTGTTGATGTAAGCGGACAGAATGCGGGTGGCCTGATGAAGCGGCAATATCGATTGCCTGTGACAGAACGGCCAGATTAGACGTAGGAGAAAAGGGAAGGCGTGATACCGGATTTTTTTGAGGTCGATGCGCGAGCGTGATGTCCGAAAGGTCTGTATCTTTCACCTGGCTTAAGTAAGAACATAAGGAAGCGTAAAACAGCAGGTACGTCATGTATCTGAACCCTTTTTGCTGCCTTGTTTCTGACCCTCCGCCGCGTCTGATGTATCGCTGCTTACGCGTGTAATGTGTTAGTTTTTATGTGGGAGAACTGAATAACATGTCATCTGAAATCGCAGGCACTGTGTCCGCTGTCGCTCTTAAGAAGGGCTCTTTCCAGGGCGAATCTTATACACCGACCCCGGAAATCCTCGAGCTCTGGAATACTGTTCACAGTGAATTGCGAAACGAGTTTGGCGAAGCTGTTTTTCGCAGCTGGCTCAAGCCCCTGACGCTGCAGGCCTGCTATCACGGTACGCTCGAAGTTTCTGTTCCGACCCGTTTTATGCGCGACTGGATTCAATCCCACTATGCTGCGCGCATTCTTGAAATGTGCACGGCCCGCAACACCGATGTTCGTCGTCTTGAAATCGTCGTGGTGCAAAGTGCCATGCCGGCTGAAACGCCGACCGTTGAAGAAGCGCTGAAACCCAAGGCCAACCAGAACAGCCATGCGATCGTTCAGGAACTGCAGGAGCTGTCGTCGCCGTTCGATCCGCGTTTCACATTTGATACATTCGTGATCGGCAAGCCGAACGCGTTGGCCCATGCGGCGGCACGCCGTATCGTCGAAAGCGCGAACGTACCGTTCAATCCGCTGTTCCTGTATGGCGGCGTTGGTCTCGGCAAAACCCACCTGATGCACGCCATCGGCTGGGAAATGAAACAAAAATGGCCGGACAAGCGCGTGATTTACCTCTCGGCTGAGAAGTTCATGTACCAGTTCGTCAAGGCTTTGCGCGCCAAGGACATGATGAGCTTTAAAGAAGCCTTCCGTTCGGTTGACGTTCTGATGATGGACGATATCCAGTTCATCAGCGGCAAGGAGCAGACACAGGAAGAGTTCTTCCACACGTTCAATGCGCTGGTTGATCAGAACAAGCAGATCGTGATTTCTGCTGACAAAGCGCCATCCGACCTGCTGGGTCTGGAAGAGCGCCTTCGCTCCCGCCTGGCGTGGGGTCTGGTGGCTGACATCCACCCCAGCACCTATGACCTGCGTCTGGGCATTCTGGAATCGAAACGCACATTGCTGAACGCGGCGATCCCGGATGCCGTGCTGGAATTTCTGGCGCTGAAAGTCACATCGAACATCCGTGAACTGGAAGGGGCCCTGAACCGCATCGTCGCCCATGCCGAAGTCACCAAGCAGATGATTACGCTTGAGTCGACGCAGGACGTGCTGCAAGACCTGCTGCGCGCGCATGACCGCCGTATCACGATTGATGAAATCCAGCGCAAGGTGGCGGAACACTATAATATCCGCCTGCAGGATATGCATTCCGCGCGCCGTGCCCGCAATGTGGCGCGTCCGCGTCAGGTGGCGATGTATCTGGCCAAGCAACTGACCGCCCGCTCCCTGCCGGAGATTGGCCGCAAGTTTGGTGGCCGCGACCACACCACCGTCATGCACGCCGTGCGCAAGGTCGAGGAACTGATGGCCGAGGACGCACAGATCGCACAGGATGTTGAAATCATCCGCCGCGCGCTGACGGGCTGATAACATGCTAATGTTATGGAATTACAAGGGCCGGGAATATGTTTCCGGCCCTTGTTCTTTGCCTGTGGATCAGGTGGACAAATGGCGGAAACCCGCAAGATTCCGCTTTTTCCGGAAAGTCTGCGTGCTATAAATGATCATTCATAAACTCTTTTTTATAGCCGGATTTACGGGGGGATTTTACCCATGAAGCTGACCATCGAACGCGCCGCCCTGATGCGCTGTCTGAACCACGTCCAGAGCGCTGTCGAGCGTCGGACCACTATTCCCATTCTTTCCAACGTTCTGATCAAGGCCGATGGCGACAGCCTGTCGATGACAACCACTGATATGGATCTCGAGATTAACGAATCCGTTTCGGCCAAGGTTGACCGCCCGGGTGCGACAACGGCTCCGGCGCATACGCTGCACGATATTGTGCGCAAGCTGCCCGACGGTGCCGATGTGACGCTCGAAGTTGATGCGTCTGGTAATTCGATGACCGTGAAAGCGGGGCGCTCGATGTTCAAACTGAGCTGCCTGCCGACCAGTGATTTCCCGGAGATCGGGAACGCGCCATTGCCGTCCAGCTTTACCATTCCGGCGGCCGAACTGCGTAATCTGATTGATCGCACCAAATTCGCGATGAGCACGGAAGAAACCCGTTATTACCTCAACGGTATTTATGTTCATGCGGTGGATGTCGATGGCGTTAAAATCCTGCGCGCTGTGGCGACCGACGGTCACCGTCTGGCCCGCTTTGAAATGCCGTTGCCGGATGGTTCCGAAGGTATGCCGGGCGTGATCGTGCCGCGTAAAACCATCAATGAACTGCGTAAATTGCTGGATGAAGCGGCTGATTCGATCAAGGTCAGCCTGTCGGAAAGCAAAATCCGCTTCTCCTTCGATCATATCGAACTGACATCGAAACTGATCGATGGCACGTTCCCGAACTACGAGCAGGTCATTCCGACCAAGAATGACAAGATCGTGGAAGTGAACGCGAAAGTGTTCAGCAACGCGATCGACCGTGTTTCGACGATTTCCGATGGAAAATCACGGGCGGTGAAGATTGCCCTGAGCGGCAAGACAATGACGCTGTCGGCGAATTCTCCGGAGGCCGGAAGCGCTACGGAAGATCTGGAGGTGAATTCCAACGACAATCTCGAGATCGGCTTCAATGCCCGCTATCTGCTGGATATCACCAGCCAGATCGAGGGTGATGGATGCCGTATCGTTCTGGCTGACTCGGCATCGCCGACGATCATTCAGGATTCGGGAGATGCCTCGGCGCTTTACGTCTTGATGCCGCTGCGCGTGTAACCCGATTTTTAATATGAATAGAAGAAGGCGCAGAATGACATTCTGTGCCTTTCTTTTTGGTTTTATGGTTAAATAGCGTATGGCGTTTATCCGTTCCCTCCAGCTTCATTCCTTTCGCTGTTATGACAGCGTGCGCCTTGACGGGTTGCCATCGGGGCCGGTGGTGCTGACGGGACCGAACGGGGCTGGAAAAACCAATGTACTGGAAGCGGTTTCGCTGCTGTCGCCGGGGCGTGGCATTCGCGGTGCCAGAATATCGGAAATGCAGCGGCGCGATGCTCCAGCGGCGTGGGCAGTCTCGGCGGAGGCTGAAACCCCCTTTGGCGCAACACGTATCGGCACGGGCCTTGATTCCAATAGCGTGACCGAAAAACGTATCGTGCGGATTAATGGCGAAACCGTGAAGGCGCAGACGGCGCTGGCGGAATATCTGGCGTGCGTGTGGCTGACACCGCAAATGGACCGGCTGTTTATCGACGGGTCTTCCGCGCGGCGCAAGTTTCTCGACCGCCTGATCTTTGCATTCGATCCCGGCCATGCGGGCCGCGTGACGCGGTATGAAAATGCGATGGGCCAGCGCTCCAGGATATTGCGTGAAAGTGAACGGCCCGACCCTGTCTGGCTTGATGGTCTGGAAGCGCAAATGGCGGAAACCGGTGTGGCTATCGCCGCCGCCCGCAGTGAGTTTCTTGTCATCCTGCAGCGTGCTTGCGATCAGCAAGATGTTGCGGAAACCCTGTTTCCACGCGCCCTGATGGGGCTTCGCGGCACGATTGAGGAACTGTTATCACGAGCCCCTGCGATCGAGGTTGAAGATATGTTCCGTTACCAGTTGCGTGAATCGCGCAGTGTGGATGCCCGTACCGGTGGTGCTGCGACGGGACCGCATAAGGCCGATTTAGCCGTCATGTATGCCGCCAAAGATATGCCCGCCGATCAATGCTCGACGGGTGAACAAAAGGCGCTGCTGATCGGTATGACGCTGGCCCATAGCCGTCTGATGGCGGCGGAACGCGGTGCGCCGCCGATTTTGTTGCTGGATGAAGTGGCGGCACATCTGGATGAAAGTCGCCGTGCCGCCCTTTATGACATCCTGCTGGAACTGGGTGGGCAGGTCTGGATGACCGGGACGGATGCGCATTTGTTTACGGCGCTGGGCGCGCGGATGAGCGCTTTTCATGTTGAAAGCAGTACTATCGGCGCGCGTGGTGCGGTACGTGCGGCATAACCCCGGAACGCCTCGCGCAAGCTGTTTATAACCATCTGAAATCAATGGATTTTTCAGGGTGGAAAAAGAGCGTAAAACCCCTTTTTTACGGTGCTTTTCAGGGGGGTAAATGCTATAAAAAACGGTCTTTCGCACTACATTATTTTTACTGAAACGAACGTACTGAAAACATGTCTGAAATGGCTCAACGCAAAACCGATTCCGAACAAACTGAAGCCCAGAACGCCGCCGCCGCTGCGTACGGTGCCGATTCCATCAAGGTGCTGCGCGGGCTGGATGCTGTGCGCAAGCGCCCTGGCATGTATATCGGCGATACCGATGACGGTTCGGGCCTGCACCATATGGTGTATGAAGTTGTCGATAACGCGATTGATGAATCGCTGGCCGGGCATTGCGACCGCATCGATGTTGTGATCAATAAAAACGGTTCCGTGACCGTGCGTGATAATGGTCGCGGTATTCCCGTCGATATTCATAAGGAAGAAGGCGTATCGGCGGCGGAAGTGATTATGACGCAGCTGCACGCGGGCGGTAAGTTTGACCAGAATTCATATAAGGTTTCGGGCGGTCTGCATGGTGTCGGCGTTTCCGTCGTCAATGCGCTGTCTGAATATCTCGACCTGAAAATCCATCGCCAGGGCAAAATCTGGGAAATGCGTTTCCGCCATGGTGATGCCGAAGCGCCGCTGAAAGAAACCGGCGTTATGGTCCCGGGCCAGCGCACGGGTACGGAAGTAACCTTCCTGCCGTCGCCGCAAACCTTCACCATGACCGAGTTTGATTTCACAACGCTGGAAGATCGTCTGCGCGAACTCGCGTTCCTGAATTCCGGCGTCAACATCTTCCTGCGTGATGACAGGGAATCGCCATACAAGGAAGTGAATTTTCATTTCGACGGCGGTATCGAAAGTTTCGTCAATTATCTTGACCGCAACAAGACGCCGCTGGGCCGCAAGCCGGTTTATATCACAACACATGATGATACGGCGGGAATCACCGTTGAATCCGCGCTGGAATGGACCGACGCATATCACGAATCCATGCTGTGCTTTACCAATAACATCCCGCAGCGTGATGGCGGTACGCACCTGCAGGGCTTCCGTAACGCGCTGACCCGCGTGCTGATGAAATACGCGGAAGAAGAAGGCCTGCTGAAAAAGAACAAAGACCTGAAACTTTCCGGCGAGGATATGCGCGAAGGCCTGACGTGCGTCTTGTCAGTCAAGGTGCCTGACCCGAAATTCTCGTCACAGACCAAGGACAAGCTCGTATCTTCCGAAGTGCGACCGGTCGTGGAAAACGCGATTGGCGAATATTTGAGCATCTGGCTGGGTGAAAATCCGCAGGATGCCAGACGCATTGTTGGCAAGATCATTGAGGCGGCGACAGCACGTGAGGCTGCGCGCAAGGCCCGCGATCTGACGCGTCGCAAAGGGATCATGGATATTTCCAGCCTGCCGGGGAAGCTGGCGGATTGTCAGGAACGCGATCCGGCAAAATCAGAACTCTTCATCGTCGAGGGTGACTCGGCTGGTGGCTCCGCGAAATCGGGCCGTCACCGCAAGTCGCAGGCGATTCTGCCGTTGCGCGGCAAGGTTCTGAACGTCGAGCGCGCACGTTTCGATAAAATTCTCAGCAACAATGAGCTGGGAACGCTGATTACGGCGCTCGGTACAAGTATCGGCAGCGAAGAATTCAACATCGAGAAAATTCGCTATCACAAAATTATTATCATGACCGACGCCGACGTTGACGGTTCACACATCCGCACGTTGTTGCTGACGTTCTTTTATCGTCACATGCCGGATGTCATTACGCATGGCTATCTCTATATCGCGCAGCCGCCGCTTTACAAGGTCAAGCGTGGTAACTCCGCCGAGCTGTATCTCAAAAACGATGCCGCGCTGGAAGATTATTTGATCGATGCGGCGCTGGGGGATGACGTCATCCTCAATATCGGCCCGAAAACCTATGACGGTGAAGATCTGCGTGAATTGCTGGTGAAGACCCGTGCGGTCAAATCCAGCATCCAGACGCTGGTGACGCGTGTCGGAAACCGCGCGGTGGTGGAACAGGCTGCGATTGTGGGCGCTTTCGATGAAGCCATCTTCGCCGATGTGAAGAAAGGCGAGGCACTGGCCACCAAGCTGGCCGAGCGGATGAACGCGCTGACCGAGAAGCGGGAACAGGGCTGGCGCGGCGAGTTTACGCCTGTCGGCGGCTATGTATTCACCCGCACTTTACGGGGCGTGAAAGATCAGGTGCGCATTCCGGTTGAATCTCTGCGTTCGACCGAAGCTGTGCGCCTCAACAATAACCGTGAGTGGCTGACCGAGAGCTTCTCCGAGGATATTTCCAATATCAGCAGCAAAGATGGCGCCAAGGTTCTGGCCACTGTTCAGGGGCCCTCCAGTCTTTATGACGCGATCCAGACGATTGGCCGCAAAGGTTTGCAGATCCAGCGCTATAAAGGTCTTGGTGAAATGAATCCGGAACAGCTGTGGGAGACCACGCTGGATCCGGCCGTACGCACATTGCTGCAGGTGACGATCAAGGACGCGGAGAAAGCGAACGAGATCTTTGCCACGCTGATGGGCGATATCGTTGAGCCGCGCCGTAAATTCATTCAGGACAATGCACTGAAAGTATCGAATCTGGATGTTTGATCCGGCGCGTTGTTACCGCCGCATATAAACCCACGACGATTTTCCAACGCGTTTTACCATGCCTTCCAGATCGTTGTAATTGCGATCTGACCGGTACAGGAATGTGTCGCTGGTCAGCAGGCCCGTGCTGACATCGGCCCAGATCGTCCAGCGGTCTGGGGAATCGATCGTTATTTCGAAGGGCGGGATGCGCGACGGGACTTCAGGCAGGTAATCCGGGACCAGAGCCTCAAGCGAGGCGGGCGCAACGTCCTTGTCTTTTTGGTACTTGGCAATCGCGACGATGGCGGGCTCCATTCTTTTGGAAATCATATAGAAGCCGAGCAGCCGCATTTCCTGCGCCAGATGCATGGCAGGAAGAAACAATAATGCGCAGGTTGCCGCCGGGAGCAATATGTTGACGCCTGTCGTGCGGAAGCGGGGGATGATCGTCATGATCAACCCGACAATCGCGGCAATCGGGGCCAGCAGGCCGATCAGCATGGCCATGATATCTGTGGCTGTGACCCAGGGGCCAAAACCTGAGAGCGGCCCGGCAGAATAGGCGAAGGCGTAAGACCCGTATATGGCCAGCGTCACCAGTGTGGTTCTGAATATTAAGGTCTTGATTTTATTTTTCATTTCGGCCTCAAATCAATCTGGATACCGTTGCCATCATAGGCTAAAAGTCTCGGAGGAGAAATGCAAATGGCGTCTTTGGCTGAAAAATTGGGATCTGTCGTGGGACAGGCTTTTACAGAGGCAGGCTTGCCTGCCGCGCTGGGTGTTGTCCGTGTGTCCGACCGCCCTGATCTGGCGCAATTTCAGTGCAACGGTGCGATGGCTGCGGCCAAGCAGGCGAAAAAGAACCCGCGGGCTGTTGCCGAAGAGATCGCAGCCGTTCTCCAGTCTCATTCGATTTTTTCCAAGGTCGAAATTGCAGGCCCCGGATTTATCAATCTGAATGTGACCGACACTTATCTGGCAGATCACCTGATGCCGCTGATACAGGATCGTCGTTGCGGGGTTGAGCCACTGGCGCATGGTGAAACGGTGGTTCTTGATTATGGCGGCATGAATGTCGCCAAGGCCATGCATGTTGGTCATTTGCGCCCGAATGTGATTGGTGATGCGCTCAAGCGGATGGTGCGGTTTGCCGGATATAACGCGCTGGGTGATATCCATATGGGCGACTGGGGTTTGCCGATGGGGCAGATCATCAGTGAATTCGCCCTGCGTCATCCGGAATGGGTTTATTTCGATGCGCAGTTTTCCGGGCCGTATCCTGAAGAGCCGCCGTTTATCTACAGTACACTGGAAGAAATTTATCCGTTGGCATCAAACGCCTGCAAAGAAGATCCAGCGCGCCTTGATTTGGCGCGTCAGGCGACCGCCGACCTGCAGAATGGCCGTCCGGGCTATCGCGCCCTGTGGCAGCATTTCATGAAGCTTTCAATCGCCGACCTGAAGAAGAATACGGATGCTCTGGGTGTTCATTTCGAAATCTGGAAGGGTGAAGCCGATGTTAATGACCTGATCCCGGCTTTTGCCGAAGAATTGAAAGCCAAGGGACTTCTGGTTGAAAGCGATGGCGCGCAGGTCATCGAGGTTGTCGAAGAGGGCGATAAGAAGGAAATCCCGCCGCTGATGTTCTTTAAATCGAATGGTGCGCAGACCTATGGTACCACCGATATGGCAACGCTTTATGAACGCGTGAAACTGTATCCCGATCTGGTGAAGGTTATTTATGTGACGGATAAACGTCAGAACCTTCATTTCGAACAGGTTTTCCGCGCGGCCAAGAAGGCGCATCTGGTGGACAAGATTGAACTGGTGCATATCGGTTTCGGCACATTGAACGGTGCGGATGGCAAGCCGTTCAAGACCCGTGATGGCGGTGTGATGCGTTTTGACATGCTGCTGGATCTGGCGAAAGACAAGGCCGCTGAACGCATGAAGGAAGCCAATCTCGCGCAGGACCTGACCGGGAAAGAATGGGATGATACCGCCCGTATGATCGGTATGGCGGCGATCAAGTTTGCCGATCTTCTCAATCAGGCGCATGTCGATTACATTTTCGATATCGACCAGATGACCAGTTTCGAGGGCAAAACCGGCCCGTACATTCTATATCAGGCCGTGCGGATCAAATCGCTGTTGCGCAAGGCAGGGGAAACATCCGGTTCCGCACCGTTCGTGCTTCAGGATGGGGATCGTACGCTGGCGCTTTTGATGGCGCAGCTTCCGGAGGTTTTTGCAACGGCGCTGAAAAACTACACGCCGCACGTATTGTGCGAATATGTACACCGGCTGGCGCAGGAATTCAGCAGCTTCTACGGCAACTGCCATATTCTTTCCGAAACCGATAGTGTGCTGAAAAACAGCCGGTTGCAGCTGTGCCGCATGGCGTTGGCGCAACTGACTCTGGTGACGGGCCTGATGGGGATCGATATTCCGGACCGGATGTGATGCTGATCACCGGACCAGTATGACGCTGTAGAAAAAGCTGTTGTCCGACGCATCGCACGGGGCCGTGCCATCGCAGAAGCAGCCGGATAACGGCTGGTTGGTTGAGTTGCCGTTGGCAATCACTGTTCCAGGGGCGGATTCATAATTGCCCGTGAAGGGGACTGTGGCATTGTGGCTGCCGTTTGATTCCCACGTCGTCAGTTTATCCGTCATGCTGTTAATGATATTGCAGGTTTCGAACGTCACGGGTGTAATCAGGACAAGGTCGCGGGCGCTGGTGCCGATTTGTTTCGTTGTGTTGTCAAAACTGCCGACCCGGTTGGGGGCGAAGAAGTAGGGTTGCCCCGTGTTGATGCCGGGCGGTGGTTCCTGACGTCTGACCGCACCGCCATCGGGGCTGAAGACCTTGCAACGGTCATCAGAGCAGTTCCCGTTGGCGTAAATGGCATCGACGTCGTTTTCAAAACTGATATCCGCTTCGGAAATGCTACGGCCTAGAATGCGCTGGATACCGCGCTCGATCTTCTGGGAATAGTTCAGCATTTCGCTGATGGCAAGCTCGGTTTCCCGGCTGCCCAGACTCTCCGTGCTTTGACGGGCGCTGCGCGAAAATGTGAACATCAGCGCGGCAAACATGACGATGCCGATCAGGATAATGAAGAAGACGTTTCCGGCTTGCGGGTTATGCGTCTTCATTGCCGCCCTGTCCCAGCAATTTGTCCTGCAGATCCTTGGCGGCCTTTTCGAGGATCGCGCGTGTTTCGGCATCAACATCGGCTTGCGGCATCGCCTGAGGCTGTGCCGGGGGGGCCTCGGGTGCGGGTGCTGTTGCCACGGGCGCGACCTCAGCAGGTTTCGGCGCTTCCGCTTCCGGGGCGTTGTTGATCAGTTCTTCCCAGTTGATCGGTTTCGACGGACGTGCCGGTTGTTGCTCGGGGGACGGTGGCGGCGTGAATCCGGCTTGCGGTTGTGCCGGGGCCGCGTCGTCGTCTTTCTTCTTGAAGAACGACATCGGGTTTCCACCTGCGGCGGCGGGCGGTGTTGCCGCAGCAGGCGGTGCTGATGGCGGTACGGCGGTCAGCGGCGGCATGCCTGCCGGCGGGGTTGCCGGTGACGGGGTGCGTGATGCGGCCAGTACAGAAGCAATCGGTGACGCTTGTTGCGGCGGCGGTGCAGTGGGTGCCGCCGGCATCGCAGGGCCACCGCCGGTGGCTGTGCCGGACGCTGTTACCGGGGGTGCTTCCAGATCGGCAGGGTTGTGCAGGATATGAACGCCTGCCACGGCGACCATGCCTGCCTGCGCTCTTTCCAGCTTGTTTTTCCGGGCGTATTCGACAGCCTTGGCCATTGCCGCGATTTCGTCGGGAATTTCCGCCGGAACCTCCGCCTTCAGCGCTGTCCATGTCTTGTGAACCAGCAAGTCTCGTACTTTCGTGATGACCGGCGCATGACGCAGCAATTGTTCGTCCGGCGGCGGCAGAGCCACGAAACGCTGAACGCGCATGGCTTTTGCGAAACCGGGGTTGCAATAGAAAATCTGCGTATCGACAACCATCTCGCCGAAGGCGATGACAGCCTGTCCGGCCTTGAACCCGCGCAGGGCATCATAGCTGGCGCGTGGACGGATCTGAAGACCTGCCTGCTTGGTATCGTAATAAGAACCGGTCGAGGCCGAGCCGCCCGCCAACTGGAAGCCGGAGGCTTCCATCACGAGGGTCGAACCGACTGTCTTTTCAAAGAATTCTTTCGTTTGTGTCGGGTCTTCCAGTTTGCCGAAGATTTTAATGTTACAGTTCGCGGTGATGGAACGCGCTTCTTCCTTCACGCGCTTTTCCATCGCGGGCAAGTCCTGCGCGGAGTAGATCAGGCAGAAGCCGAGCGAACGGGCCTGCGCGGCCATGACGGCCATGCCTTGTGCGGTATAGTAACCGACCTCGTCGAAGACGGTCATGAACGGCGTGGCCGAGGCCGTGACCTTGTTTTCAATCACGGTTGCGGATTCACCTTCCACGGCGGAACCCAGTGTCGAACCCATCATCCCCTTGATCGTTGCGGCAACGATCTTACCGAGGTTGGCGGCTTCGTCGGATGACTTTTCAAGGGCCGGGATCAGAACGACCAGAATACGGCGGTTCAGAACAACGTCGAGCATGTCGACATCGGCGGCCTGCGTGTCGAAGATGTAACCATAGTCATCACCCAGCGACTGCAGCGAGCGGGTGAACTGCATGGCCAGATAACCGTGCTGCTGGCGCGGTGTCGTGGTATCGACCATCGGCTGGTCTGGCCCGGCGGGCTTTTCCTTGCCGTCGTCGTCGAATGCAGAGTCGATATAGCCGGGAAGCGTATCCAGATAACCCTTGATACCGGCTTTCAGATGATCGGGCACTGCCGGATCGCGCGAGAGACGGATCACAGAATTCAGGTTCAGCGCGTCGCGGATCGTGCTGACCGACATCGGGATTTCCTGAAACTCGCGCTTCCAGGTCAGGACCGGCATCAATGCGGCGACGAGGGCGACGGCACGCTCTTTCCACATCGCGTTATCGCCTTCGGCGTTCGGCATCAGGCTGACGAGCAGGTTGACGAGGTAGGAAGCCGAACCCGAACTGAACGGGTTCATGGTGTTCGACGGCGCTTTGCTGTCCGAGTTACCGGTCATGTAGTTCAGGACCAGCAGGTCGTCATCACGACCGAAGCGGCGCACCAGCGACGACAGGCCCGACCACAAATCGGTATCGGCCTTGCCGTCGACATACACGAAGCCCGACGCCCATGTCAGTGCGTTGGTCACCAGCGATTTCAGACCTTCGGTTTTACCGGCACCGGTGGTTCCGAGGTA
>JAMHVA010000363.1:0-2654 GCA_035904625.1 Alphaproteobacteria bacterium
CCCCACGGCGCCGGCGAGATCTGATCGATCTGGAGCAGATGCGGCCATTCGCGGGCGATACGCTCACGCAGCTGGAACAAATCGTCATACGGCAACTGGCGATGAATATAGGCTGACAGGGCACGAAGAATTTTCCAGTCTTCACGGGCTTCACCCGGTGCCTCAACAGCCTTGCGTCCCATCTGCACACGGCCCTCCGTGTTTACATACAGGCCATTCTTTTCGGTATAGGCGGCGCCCGGCAGAATGACGTCGGCACGGTTGGCACCGGCATCCCCGTGGTGGCCTTGATAGACAACAAACGCATTCGGGTTGATGTAATCCATTGGAAAATCATCCGCACCCAGCAGATACACAAATTCAATCTTACTCAGATCAAACCCGTCTTTCGATGTGAATCCGATATCCAGAGCCCCCACGCGGGAAGCCGCCGTATGCAGAACATTAAACCCGTTCCAGTCGTCACGAACCATATTAAAGGTTTCAGCGCACTGACGCGCCAGCCCTTGGATAATTTCGCCGTCTTCACGCTGGAACGCACCCATACCGACGATGATCATCGGGTTTTTGGCATTCTTCAGCACCTCGGCAAAACCGCTTTGCCCTTTAATCAGAGCTTCAAGATGCTCCGGCGTCGTACCCACATGATTATACGGATATGTCAGATCGACAGCCTCGCCGATCACGCCGACTTTTACACGCTTGCTCAACCATGTCTTGCGAATGCGGGCATTGATCAGCGCCGCTTCCCAGCGTGAGTTAGTCCCGACCAGCAGAATGACGTCTGCCTGTTCAATCCCGGCAATCGTCGAATTGAAGATATAGCCCGCACGACTTGACGCATCATAAAACGCGCCGTCTGTACGACATTCAATATTGGTTTCGTGAAGCGTGCCCATCAAATCTTTCAGGGCCACCATGGATTCAACATCGCACAGATCGCCGACAAGAGCAGCCTTCCACCCTTGTTTGACACTCAGCATCTTTTCAGCGACAACGGCAAACGCCTCTTCCCATGTCGCCGGTTTCAGTTTTCCGGTTTGTGCATCGCGCACATAAGGACGATCAAGGCGCTGACGCTTCAACCCATCATGGGCGTAACGCGTACGGTCACTGATCCATTCTTCATTCACATCTTCATTCAGGCGCGGGATGATGCGCATCACCTCGCCACCGCGGGCATCAATACGAATATTGGAACCGACAGCATCATGCACATCGATGCTTTCGGTTTTGCGCAATTCCCACGGACGCGCCGTAAACGCATACGGCTTGTTGGTCAGCGCGCCGACAGGGCAAATATCAACAAGATTGCCCGAAAGCTCGGTATTGATCGCCTTATCGACAAATGTCGTAATCTCGACATCTTCACCGCGATTGACGAGACCCAGATCCGGTGTCCCAGCCACTTCCTCGGCAAAACGAACGCACCGCGTACATTGAATGCAGCGTGTCATCACGGTCTTCACCAGCGGACCGATATCCGGATCGACCTTGGCGCGCTTGCTTTCATGATAGCGCGAACGGTCAAAGCCATAAGCCACAGCCTGATCCTGCAAATCGCACTCGCCGCCCTGATCGCAAATCGGACAATCCAGCGGGTGGTTGATCAGCATCATTTCCATGACGCCTTTGCGGGCTTTGTGCACCATTTCGGAATTCGTTTTCACAACCATGCCATCGGCACACGCCAGCGCGCAGGATGCCTGCGGCTTTGGCGGGCCCGGGGAAACCTCGACCAGACACATACGACAGTTCGCCGGAACAGAAAGTTTGTCGTGATAGCAGAAACGCGGAACTTCCACGCCCAGCATTTCCGTCGCCTGCAGGATGCTTGTCCCGGGGACTACTTCAATCTCGACACCATCAATCGTTAACTTAGGCATAGTACTTTTCTCTGTTTCAAACTTAAGCTGGAGTAACAACAACAGGGCGGCGCTGGAAGGAAAGTCCCAGCCATATACCCGTGTCCATGTGTTTTGTTTCGCGCATAACTTCATGCCACTGCAATTTCTTTGGCCCATAATCGCCGAAATCGGCGCGGCCCTCCCATTCGACTTCACCGTCACGAACGTTTTTATATATCGTCAGCTTGTCGCCGTCTTTCAGCACATTCAAGCCGTCATAACCGCTCTTGCCATATTCAGATATAGACCAGATAACACCTTCCGTGCCTGTTTCACAAAACGGCTCAAGCGCACCGAAGATAACCTTGCCCCCTCGCTCCATCCGGGCAGGAAGTTGCTGATTAAACATGCCTACCCATTTCTCGGTTCGCATGCCTTTCTGTATGCCGTGATGGTAGCGCTTGCGATTAAGGCTGACAGTCCCTTCCCAGCAGACATCGCCCGCGCTCACTGTTTTAAAAACCTTGACCAGATCGCCCGATTTGAAGGGTTGTTGAATATCTTCGTAACGCTTGCGCGCTTTGGCGCGAGCAAAAATATCCGCGTATGTCTGGTAACCCCAGTCATAGGCTGCCCTGTATGTGCGGAAACCCGTCCCCTTGAGTTCAGCATTCATCTTGTCCATATCAGCTTTCGCCGCTTCGGATTCAGGAGGAAGCTCCACACTCATAAGGCTCAGCAAGCCAAACTTTTCTGCATTCGCTGACACGGCTTAAGCCACCATTTTCCTGTATTGCATGATCCGCT
>JAMHVA010000364.1:0-1604 GCA_035904625.1 Alphaproteobacteria bacterium
AGGGCGTTCTGGTCAATATTTTCGGCGGTATCATGAAATGCGATATCATTGCTGAAGGCATTATCGCTGCTGCCAAGGAAGTTCAGCTTGCGGTGCCGCTGGTCGTTCGTCTGGAAGGTACGAACGTCGAGAAGGGCAAGGAAATCCTGTCCAAATCCGGTCTGGCCATTATCCCGGCGGACAATCTGGCTGATGCAGCCCAGAAAGTGGTGGATGCCACCAGGCGCGCTCTGGCGGCCTGACCGCCTCGCGTGACAGGAAAAATTATAAAGGCCCGTCGGATTACGATGGGCCTTTGTTTATTGCATTCAGGAATGTCAGTTAGCGGGGTGTCAGCCTGGCCGGTTCGCCGCTATTGGCAACCTGCTGCTGGGGGGGCGTGCCATAGACGGGTTCGAGCGTCATGCGGCGGGCGGCATTGTTGTAGTATTCCGCTACTGAATAGGGTTTCGATTTATCTCCTCCCTTGAAGAACAGGGCACGATTGGTCCAGCTTGAATTGTAATGGACCGGTTGCGCGAACTGGTAAGCGGAGATCTTCTGACGTGACGGATCGTGATAAGCCTTGTGCATGTCGATGGCAACCTGCGTGTTGGTCATGTGTGCGATCGAAACATCAGTAAAGTTGACGCGATTACCCAGACTTTTCTGCATGTCCGTGATATTGCCTTTGACGAAGGCGCTGCAGGCCGGGATCGATACATTGTTATTACTGCGCAGGGCCAGTAAGGAACGGTCAACAGACCGGTCGCCGGTCGTCCACCATGTGTTGCCCTGCTTGTCCTTGGCACGGTAAATCTTGTCGGCATATTCTTTCAGGCCGAATGTATGGCCGTGCTGGCTGACGACGCCGAGGAATGTTTGTTCGACGAACTGGCATGTGCCCAGCGCTGTCGTATCTGATTTTGCATTACTGTCGCCGCCGCTTTCCTTGCCGATCAGACGCATCATCATCTCGGGCTTCAGGCCCTTTTGCTTGGCATCTGTTGTAATGGCGGCATGCAGTTCCTGACTGAACGCAGGGACTGATGGTATGCGTGAGATCAGCGCGCGCGCGTCGTCTTTACGGTTGCGCAGCCAGCGGGTCAGGTTGTGTTCACGTTGCATGCGCGCGGCTTCGGCCGTGAAGGTCGGTCGCAGCGATGCGCGCTTGTGCGCGGTAACGATTTGACCGCGTGCCGGGCGTACGGGGGCGGGCTGATGGAGGTTGTCGGCTTCCTGACGGATGACCGCGCCCACATTGTCAGGTGAATAGGTGATCGGTTTGTTGACATCCCAGACCTCGCGCTCCGGCTCGTTTTTAAGCGGCGCGGCGGCGACATTGTCTGAGGCTTCCTGATCGTCGCTATCCTGAGATGGCGAGAGAACCATGGCGAGAGCGCCCACCAGAACGGCCCCGACAACAGCGCTGGTTCCGGCGAGCAGCAGGCTGCCCCGGCGTTTCAGGAAACTGTTCAGATTATCGATGGTGCCCGGCTGCGCGGCGCGCTGGACACGGGGCGACCCTGGCGGAGGGGTGACTGCCGGGGCAGGCGCCGTCGGTGCTGCCGCTTCTGTCCGGGATGATCCGGCCAGCGGGCGCCAACTTTGTATATCGCGCAGGC
>JAMHVA010000365.1:0-3669 GCA_035904625.1 Alphaproteobacteria bacterium
TATCCAGATCGGGAATATGGTAGCCGTGCAGATTATACCAGAAGCGTTCGCCGCCAACGCCGCCCCAGATCATGCGTGCGTGTTTTGGCGAAATGTTCCAGAGCTGTTCAACCGTTGCAATTCCTGCTTTTCTCAGGCGCTCTTCCATACGGACATTGATGCCGGGCAGATCGATCAGATCAAGTTTAAAAAGCTTGTCGCGGACGTTGGACTGATCGAGGATGACAAGGCCGTTTGGCTTCTTCATATCGGTGGCAACCTTGGCCAGATATGAATTTGATGCGATCCCGATGGAGCAGTTGATGCATTCGCCGACATTCTTCCATATCCCCTGGCGAATGCGTTCGGCGAGAGCGGATGCTGTCTCGGGCGTCCGTTTGTTCGGGGGCAGGCGGCTCGACATTTCATCGACCGACCAGACCTTGTTTAGCGGCGTATGGCGGACAAATTCATCGACGATCTTGTGATGGTACTCGACATAATGATTATGCTGGGCAAGAACGCAACGGAGTTGCGGACACATTCTCTTCGCATCGCCGATGATTGTTCCGGTTTTAATGCCATAGGCTTTGGCTTCGTACGAGGCCGCGATGGCACAGGTGAAATCGGTTACAACAGGAACGACGGCTACAGGCCTTCCCCGCAATTCCGGATGCCTTTGCTGCTCGACGCTCGCGAAGTAGCTGTTGAGGTCGAGGAAAAGCCAGGAATATTCGGTCAGGGTTTGCATGATAGATTATTGTTCTTTGAATACCCCCATACTTATCCACAATAAAGAACAAATCAAGAACAAAAATGACATCACCCACAGATAAAACTGTATGCTAAACAGGGAGTTATGAATTATCGCCATATCTACCATGCTGGAAATTTCGCTGACGTTTTCAAGCACATCATTTTGATGCGGCTTGTCGAATATCTGAAACAGAAGGATAAACCGTTCTTCATGCTGGACACGCATGCGGGGATCGGGCTTTACGATCTGGATTCTGATCAGGCGCAAAAGACGGGTGAGGCGCTGGACGGGATCTGTCGTCTTAAAGACATATCAAACGCTCATCCGGCAATCCGGTCCTATCTGGATTTGACGGCTGAATTTGACGGGCTGTATCCGGGATCGCCCAAAATCATGCAGCGCCTGATGCGCGAAGGGGATCGCCTGGTGGTGAATGAACTTCATCCGGAAGATCGGGAAACCTTGAGCTTGAATATGGGCCGCGACCATCAGACGCGGATTGAAGGCATGGACGGATATCTGGCCCTGAAGGCGTTGCTGCCGCCGTCAGAGAAGCGGGGGCTGGTGCTGGTCGATCCCCCGTTCGAAGTGACGGACGAATTTGAGCGTATGGTCAGGGGATTAGAGAAAGCTTATGAACGCTGGGCCACCGGCATGTATGCATTCTGGTATCCGATCAAGGATAAGGCGGATGTAAACGCCTATCATAAGGCGCTGGCGAATATGGGAATCGGAAAAATTGCAGCGGCTGACCTCTATTTGCGGAAACCGGATAACCGTGAGGTTTTGAATGGTTGCGGCATGGTTCTTGTAAACCCGCCATGGACGCTCGAAGAAGAATTGCATACAATCATGAACGGGCTTGTTCCGGCGCTGACCGGGAAATCGGGCTATTATCGCTGGACGCGGATCGCGGGAGAATAGAATGACAATCTTGAGTGACAGTCGCTTTCATATGTGGCGGGCCGTATTTGCGCTGGCGCATGCGGATGGAAAAGTCACGGATCAGGAACGCCGTTTTATGCAGATTTATCTGTCACGCCTGAACGTATCGCCCGAGCAGAAAAAGATACTCGAAGCCGATATCGAACAGCGTCAGGAAGTAGCGCTGATGTTTTCGAAAATCACGGTCGAGAAGGATATCGAGGAGTTTTTCAATTTTGCGCGTCTGCTGGTCTGGTGCGATGGCGACTTCGGTGAACAGGAAAAGCAGATCATGGATCTGCTGCATCAGCGCCATGATACGCCGCTGGGTCGTGAACGGACTTTGCTGAAATTACAGGCAAGCGGGCGCAAGAAAATGGGTCTGCTGCAAAAGCTCGGCAAGTCCGCACAGGGCTTGAAGGATCTGTTTGATGTGTTTACGGAGGGCGGATCGCCTTCAACAGAAGCCAAGGGGCCCGGCGTCAGCGAGAGCCAGTTCTATATGTGGCGTGCCGTGTTCGCGATGGCGCATGCTGATAATATAGTAACAGAGGAAGAGAAGAAATATCTGCACGGCATTCTGTCGCGTGAGAGATTCACACCCGAACAAAAACGCATTCTGGAGGCGGATATTCAGACCCCGCAAGATATTGCCAGCATGTTCGTCAAAATCGATGACCAGTCGGACCGCAGCCAGTTCTTCTATCATGCCCGCATGCTGGTCTGGAGCGACGGTGATTTCGGCGAGCAGGAGCAAAAAATCATCCTGCGACTGAAGCAGACGCATGTTCGCACCATAGATTTCGACCAGATCATGAAGAATCTGGATCTCAGTCTTGATGAAGAACAGCGCGTCCGGATTGTGCAGGATCGTGAACGTGTCATGGATGTTGATCACAGGGAAGGGTTCCTTCGTCGTGTGATCCGCCAGATATCGGGTCGCTAGGAACCCTTATCCCTTTTCAAGGAAATATTTTTACGCCTTCGTTCCCAGCCGGTGCGTGCGTTGCTGCAGGCAGGAATGCGGGTTGTTGCGGATATGACCGCCCATCGAATGCAAGCGCGACATTACGCGCATCGGCGCGATCCCGGCCCGAGACATAGGCGATGATATCGCGCCAGCCATTTGTGCTGCCCTCTGCGACGGTCATTGGACCGCGTATCGGAGAAATTTCGGACAGGAATGAGAACCCTTCCTCCTGGGCCTGAAATATGAACAGGGTACAGCCGTATTCCATGCACCATTCCTGATGGGGGCTTTGCATCAGAACGAGTCCTTCGCGGCGGCCATCACGATTAAGATCGACGCGTGTAAATTCGTAACGTGAATTCACCGATCCCCCATCCTGTTGCAGCCATTCCGAAACGGCAGCCATCAGGACATCGTCGTCGGGATCGGCAACAGGGATTTCTCCCGGCAGAGGCAGCAACGGACCGCCTGCCGCAGGCGATATGGCGGATAATGATCCTGTGCGGGCATGTTCCGTGTCCCCCGAGGAACTGCATCCCGTCAGCGAGATGATAGAAAAAACAATAAGCAGGGTGCAGAAAAATCGTAGCATGATGGTTGCGATACTTTCATTCAAAGGCCGTCTGTGCAACCGGAGCATGACGTCTGAAGACGAGTTTTCCCCCATCAAAGACAATTCCTTGCGGCTATTCACGGAACCATGAAGCGTTCAAACGTCTTGCAGCTTTCACGAAAAATACTGTCGAGGAGATCGATTTCAGACGGCTGGGCGGCACGATCCCGGGCAACGCCATGATCGAGGAGGTGCTGCGCGTATAAGGATAGTTTCTTCATGCCCAGATTGCCGCTGGTCGATGTCATATTATGCAGGGTTATCCGGATAATGTCGTCCTTCCCATCTTTGGTTCGGATCATCATCAGACGCGCGGCATTGTCGTTGACGAAGTCGACATAGGCCTCTTGCAGGCGCGTGTGACCGACAAAGTTAAGAAAGTTCTTCAGCTCGGATTCGACGAGCAATGGAGCGTTTTCATAGGTG
>JAMHVA010000366.1:0-2955 GCA_035904625.1 Alphaproteobacteria bacterium
TATTAACCGAGAAGGGGCATCTTATGCAAACAAAAAATGCATATTTTCATAAAAATATATTCTTGACACGGTAAGTAATTTATGAAAAAACTAAGACTAACTTGAGAATTGATCAATTTGCTGTGGCGCCCTGGAACCTGGTTCGTTCTTCCCCACACATAAGCCGCTGTAAAGGATCAATTTTCAAGCACCCCACACGGAAAAAGAAAAAGACCTTTCGGCGTCCCCACACCGGAAGGTTTTTTCTTGGGCGCCCGCGCGGACACCTGCTAGAACCCTGACATTATGATCGGTAAATCTGTCGATATCGGCGTCAACTGGGTTGTCTGGCTTCAGGATCAGGCGGCGCGGCATTTTGTATGGGACGAGCCGGGGCGTTACTATCGCGTCCGTGCCGGGCGCGGCGCGATATATCCTGACCTGCGGACGGCGTGGGACAATATCGGCAATCATCAGGCTGCCTTTCCGAACATTCACCACAATCTGTTTGCTGATCGCGTGCAGTTCCTTTCCAACAGGCTGTCCGCGCGGATCGCCGGTTTCTTTTCAAAGCAAGGTCTGACGGATTTTGAACTTCTCGATCATGGTGGCCGTGCGCTGGCGTATCGTGCGCGCCATATCCCCACCGGGCAGATGCGGATTGCGCGGATGGAAGCGCCGCACAGTGGACGTTGCCTGCGCCCGGTCCATCCGGTCGTGTTGCCGCCGTTTGCCTCGAACGAGAACGATCTGAAACGCTATTCTGATTTCAAACTGGAAATCATGCCTGAAATCATGCCGCTGTCGAAAATTCTGCGGGGCTGCGATATCCGCAAGGACAGCATTCTGTCAGATCATTTTTACCGGGCCGTGAACGGGCTGTCATGGGGAACCAATCTGATGTACCCGCCGCATATGTTCGACCGTGATGCTGAATTGCAGAATGTCGGTGTGCGGCCCGATGGCAAGATCGTCACTCTTGATCCTGAAATCGTAACCGGCCAGCGCGCAATCCTGAAACATCGCCATTTCATCACGCCCGGCATTGTGCAAGATGCCAGCGCGCAGCAGCTGGCGCTGATTTACCCGACCTGATCCATTTGCCGCGCGGGGGTGGTCCTAAGCGGCTTTGTCAGACAGCAATCCTTCCCGGCGCAGCAGCGCATCGGGGTCGGCGTCCTGACCGCGGAAATTCCGGTACAGAATGGCCGGGTGTTCGGTGCCGCCGCGTTCCAGAATTTCACGGCGGTATTTCATCAGGCGCTCTTCGTCATAAACTGCTTTCTCGGTCATGTAATAAAACGCATCCGCATCCAGAACTTCCGCCCATTTATAGCTGTTATAGCCGGATGCATAACCGCCGCCGAAGATATGGCTGAACGACGTCGACGTCGGGCCCGCCAGCATCGGGAACAGTCGCGTGCCCTTGGTGACCTCTTCCTCGAACTTGAACACGTCAAAGCCGTATTGCTTCTCGATGTCCTGCGGATTGGTGGTGTACCATGTCATATCCAGCAGCCCCAGATTGACCTGACGCAGTCCCATCGATGCGATCATGAAATTTTTCGAGTCGTTCAGCTTGCGGAACAAGTCATCGGGAATCTTCTCGCCTGTCTGCCAGTGGCTGCTGATCAGGTCCAGCGTTTCACGGGTATAGGCCCAGTTCTCCTGCACCTGTGATGGCAGCTCGACAAAATCCCATTTCACGTTCGGGCTGGCGAGCGAACGGTACGTCACCGCCGACAGCAGGCCATGCATGGCGTGGCCCATCTCATGGAACAGCGTCGTCACTTCGTCATGCGTCAGCAGCGACGGCTTGTCCGGCAACGGCTCGGTAAAGTTGCAGACAATCGCGATGATCGGGCGCTCGATCTTGCCGCGATAAAGCCCCTGCGAACGGTATCCGGTCATCCAGGCACCGGGTTTCTTGCCGGTGCGCGGGTGGAAATCGGCGTAGAATGTGCCGATGAACGCCTTTGTTTTGGTGTCGGTAACGTTGAAGGCTTTCACATCCGGGGCATACACCGGATATTTCTTGTTCTCTGTGAATGTCACGCCGAACTGGCGGCTGAAATGCTCGAAGCATCCGTCCAGGACCTTCTCCAGCGGGAAATAAGGGCGCAGATCCTCGCTCGAAAATCCGAACACTGCCTCTTTCATCTTTTCACTGTAGTAAGCGATGTCCCAGGGTTTCAGTTCTGTCGGGCCGCCATTCTTCGCGGCAAACTCTTTCAAAGCCTCAAGGTCGTGCACGGCGGCTTCTTTGTATGCGCCCTTGAGCTTATCAAGGAATCCGAACACGGTTTCCGGCTTTTCCGACATGCGATCTTCCAGAACGAAATGGGCCGGTGTCGAATAACCCAGAAGGTTAGCGCTTTCATAGCTCAGGGAAACGATTTGTTTGATTGTATCCTGGTTGTCGAAATCGTCTTTCCATGCGCGGCTGCCGAAGGCACGCCAGATTTTTTCGCGCAACGCACGATTGTCGGCGTAGGTAATGAACGGGCCGAAGCTCGGGTAATCCAGCGTGAAGAGCCACTGACCCTTCAAGTCCTTTTTCTCGGCGCGGGCCTTGGCGGCGGCGATCACATCTTCGGGCAGGCCGGACAAATCCGCCTCCTGATCGACGACCAGCGTATAAGCCTCCATCGAATTCTTGATATTCTCGTTGAACTGGGTGCCCAGCGTCGAAAACGCGATATTGATCTCTTTCATGCGCGCCTTGGCGGCCCCCTCCAGCAACGCGCCGCTGCGCCGGAATCCGTCATACGTGTTCTTCAGTAGGGTTTTTTGTTCGGTTGAAAGTCTGTCGCTCTTGCTATCTTTGTCCCATACCGCCTTGATCCGTACGAACAGGTCTTCGTCCATGGCCACGGATGAGTAGAACTCGGCGAGCTTCGGTGCGGTTTCCTGCTTGATCTCGACAAGGGCCGGTGTTGCGGCGGCGCTGATCTGGTTGCCCAGAATTTCCATGAT
>JAMHVA010000367.1:0-6088 GCA_035904625.1 Alphaproteobacteria bacterium
GAACACGATTGCCCAATATTTCCGCGAAGAAATATCCAGTATCCTGAAAGACATGAATCTCGATGCCGCCCTGACGCAGCAGGCGGGAAAGCTGGCCGACGGCACGCCGCTTGGCCGCCATGGTCTGGCGATTGAAAACACGACCATCGGGGTCTGGCTGCGTTTTGACAAGGAGACATGGGACGGCATTCTCGATTCCTATATCGACGAGCTAAGGCTGAATGATCGGGAAACATTTGAAACGCTGTATCAGACGACAGGGCCTGCCTGTGTGCAGCATTTTCAGGATACCGGCACCCATCTGGACCATGATGCCGTGCGGCTGGCGTTTGAGGATTCATTCAAGGACAGGCTGACCGTGCTTTCGCTTGTCTGCGAGATTATGCAGCATCATTTGCCCGGTACGGCAGCCACGTCCAAAATACTGCACGATGGCGACGCCGTCGTTCCGGTTGTCCATATTCAGGCCCCTGATGGTCAGGATTTGCGTGATATCGTGCGGACCTTTCTGGATAAGAAAACCAGACTGACCGATGCAAAGCCACGCCCCTAGGGTCCGACTGATCAGGCTTTCCTGCGGAAGCCGGTGGCCACCACATATTGTTCCGCTGATTCCTTGCGGCTGGCGGGCGGCTTGATGTGTTTGACGGTGGCGAAGTCGTTTTTCATCATCGCCAGCAAATCGCCCTGCGCGCCGCCCTGAAAGATTTTCGAAACAAACGTGCCACCGGGCTTCAGAACCTGCGTCGCGAATTCGTAGGCGGCTTCCACCAGCGCCATGATGCGCAGGTGATCGGTTTGCCGGTGGCCCATGGTGTTGGGAGCCATATCGCTTAAGACCACATCGGCGCCCGAACCCATCGCCATGATCAGGGCTTCGGGGGCGTCGTCATTCATAAAATCCATCTGCAGGAACGTGACGCCCGGCAGCGGATCAATCGGCAGAAGGTCAAGGCCGATGACCTTGGACGCGCCCCGTTCCAGCGCCACTTGCGACCAGCCGCCGGGGGCCGCGCCCAGATCGACGACGGTGCAGCCCTTCTTGATGAATTTCATTTTATCATCCAGCTCGATCAGCTTGAACGCCGAACGGGCGCGATAACCCAGACGCTGCGCTTCATGCACATACGGATCGTTCAGCTGACGTTGCAGCCAGCGGGTCGATGAATTGGTTCGTTTCTCGGCTGTTTTCACACGTACGGCAGCATCGCGCGCGGTCCGCCGCGCGGGCTTTTTTGATTTACCGGGGACTTTCCCGCTACCGTCTTTTTCCATTTTAAAGCACCATAATCAGCATCGAAGCACAGAACGAGAAGATATATATACTAAGGCACGCGGCAAAGAAAATGATGCCGCGCGTATTCGGCGAATAATGAGCCAGCAGCAGGAACAGCAGGAATACGATGCTGTAAACGACCAGTCCGCGTTCATAAACGCCCCATTTCAGCAAACCCGTCATGCCATAAGGGTGTCCCAGACTCTCCATCAGCTCGACCTGAATCTGCAGCGACATGATGCATGTGAACATGAAAATCGCGGTTTTCAGGCGCTGGTATTTGCGGACGAGAGCCAGACCCACGGGGATCCAGAGCAAACCCATCCATTGATAAAGAAGCGCGCCCATATTATCCTGATATCGTCTTGTTCATGCCTTGTTTGAACCATATTCACGGTTCAAAATCTAATCCTGATGAAGAATAGCTCTTTTTCCCCCCGCCTGCACAGGCTTCTCTGCGCTTTCACCGGTATTGCCTTCCTGATCGGCGGGCTGGGCCTGATGGCGCACGCGCAAAGCGGGCCGACGGCACTGATCCGCGACACGGAAATCGAAAATTACCTGAAGGAATGGGCCAATCCCGTGATCAAGGCCGCCGAGCTTGATCCGGATGCCGTCAATATCATTCTGGTGCAGGACAGCCGGGTGAACGCGTTTGTCGCGGGCGGCCAGAATATCTTCCTGTATACCGGCCTGCTGACGAAATCGAAGAACCCCGGCGAAGTGATCGGCGTTATCGCCCACGAGCTGGGCCACATTCGCGGCGGCCACCTGATCCGCAGCAAGGACGCGATGGAAAATGCATCCTATGAAGCCATGCTGGGTACAATCCTGGGGATTGGTGCGGCTATCCTGTCGGGTGACGGCGGGGCGGCAGCCGCCATTTCCGCAGGCAGCAATTCAACGGCGCTGAACCGCCTGCTGGCCTTCAGCCGGGTGCAGGAATCGAGCGCCGATCAGGCCGCCATCGGTTTTCTGTCGCGGGCACACCTGAACCCCGCAGGGCTGGTGACGTTCATGGAGCGTCTGGAAGACGAGGAACTTCTGCCCGTCAGCCAGCAGTCGGAATATGTCCGCACCCACCCGCTAACCCGCGACCGCGTCGAAAGTCTGAAAGCGGGGACAGAGAATTCCCCCTATAACGGTCAGGCGATGCCCGCAGAATGGAACGACCAGCATGCCCGCATGATTGCCAAGCTGGTCGGGTTCGTGACGCCGGAGCATGTCATATGGAATTACAGCGACAAGGATAATTCCCTGCCCGCTCGGTACGCCAAGGCGATTGCCGCTTACCGCCAGAACCAGATCAACGATGCGCTGAACCTGACCGATACCTTGCTGAAAGATGAGCCAAAAAACCCCTATTTCCTTGAATTAAAAGGACAAATGCTGGGTGATTTTGGCCGGATCAGCGAGGCTGTCCCCTATTACAAACAGGCCATCGAGCAGGACCCGAAATCCGGCCTGATCCGGACCGCCTATGCCCATGCGCTGATCGAAACCGCCGGAAACAACGAAAGCCAGCTTCAAACGGCAATCACCCAGCTGGAACGCGCCCAACGCGACGAGCCGCGTTCCACCCGGATTCATCGCTTGCTGGCGACAGCTTATGGAAAAATTGGTAATGAGCCGATGGCCAAGCTGCATCTGGCCGAGGAAGCCCTGCTGCAACGACGCCGCGATCAGGCCCGCATGCAGGCCGAAACCGCCAGCACCCAGCTGAAGCGCGGTAGCGCCGCGTGGCTGCGGGCGCAGGATATCCTGTCGCAGGTCGATATCGCCAGCAAAGAACAGGACGACAAGGAAGAATAATCACGCTGGAATCCGGATGCCGCTGGCTGTAACATGGATTTCCGCCGGTTCCGGCACTACATCACTACTTTTAACCCTCTGGCAGGAGACTTTTCCGTGGCTTTGAAACCTTTGCGCCTTATTCCCATGACACTGGCCTGCGCCGCTGTCCTTTCCGTCTCCACGCCGGTTCTGGCGCAACAAGCCAGCGTTTCCGACGAAGAACGCGCCAAAATCGAAACTGTCATTCAAGAATATCTGATGAGCAATCCAGGTATCATCATCAACGCCCTGGAAAAGCACCAGAACAACCGTCAGGCCGAGCAGGACAAGCAGTTCCAGTCCGTCTTCAAGACGAACAAAGATGCTCTGTACGCCAGCAACGCGCCCTCTTTCGGGCCGAAAGACGCCGATGTCACCATCGTCGAATTCTATGATTATAACTGCGGCTATTGCAAAAAGGCCTTTGCCGATGTTGCCAAGCTGCGCGACGAAGACAAGAATGTTCGCTTCATTTTCATGGAAATGCCGATCCTGAGCGAAAACTCCTATGAAGTGGCAAAATGGTCTCTGGCCGCTGATAAGCAAGGCAAATTCTTTGAGTTCCACACCGCCCTGATGCAATTCACCGGCATGAAGGACAAGGCTTTCCTTGAGAAAACCGCCAAAGAGGTGGGTCTGGATACTGCCAAAATGGCGACCGACGCCGAAGCCAAGGAAGTGCACGAGCATATCGAGGCCAATCTGAAGATGGCGCGGGAACTGGGTATCAGCGGCACACCCGGCTTTATCATTAATGACAAGCTGGTTCCCGGTTACATGGGCTATGACAGCATGAAAGGCACCATCGCGGATATCCGCGCGGGCAAAGACGCCGGCAAGAACTAAGATGTATCTGAAACTGCTTGCGGCAGCGCTGATCATTGTCTGTGCCTTGCTGGGGTTTAAGGGCTATATACGCTATAACGCCCCGGACATGCTGCAGACAGTGACCTTTAACCAGTATCTGGGCGCGGATAATCCAGAGGTGACGTTGATCGCCGTCATGGATTACCGCTGCCCGTTCTGCCGCAAGATCGAACCCATCCTGCAGGATGTCATCAAGCGCAATCCTGACGTGCGGATTGTCTATCGCGTCCTGCCGATTTTCAAGGAATCGTCACTTCGTGAAGCCAAGCTGGCGATGGCCGCCGGCAAGCAGGGCAAGTTCAGGGAAATGCACGAACGGCTGATCGCGCGGGAGAACCCCGTCACCAATAACGATGTTAAAGCCTACATCCAGGAACTGGGCCTGAATGAGAATCAGCTGCATAATGATATGGCGTCGTGGCAAGCCAGCAAGGAGATCATGGATACCGTCAACGCTGCATCCGAGCTGGGCGTCACAGGCACGCCGTCGCTGATCATCGGCCGGACCCTGTATAAGCCCACGATTGGTTTGCCGACTGTCGAAAGCATCGAAAAAGTGATCGACGGCCACCGCCGCCAACCCAAGCTGAAGGCAGAGGCCGCGCCCGGCAAACCATCGGCGGATGCGCCAGCGGATGCCGTTCCGGCAGCACCGTAATCCTTTTAGGTCCCTCCATGCCCGCACCGAAAAAAATCCTGATCCTGTTCGGCCCCAACCTGAATATGGTGGGCCTGCGCGAGCCGCATATTTACGGGCATGAAACCCACAAGGATATCGTGGCGCTGTGTCAGCGCACGGCCAAAGGCCTGAACATGAAAGCTGATATCCGCCAGTCCAATCATGAAGGCGAGCTTGTGACATGGATTCAGAAAACCATGGGCAAGGTTGACGGCATCATCATTAATGCCGGGGCCTATACACACACGTCGATTGCCATTCATGACGCGCTGAAGCTACATAAGGTGCCGATCGTCGAAGTGCATATGAGTAACCCCAAGGAACGCGAACCGTTCCGCCACACGTCCTATATCGAGCCCGTCGCCGCCATTTGCTTTGCGGGTATGAAATCGCAAGGCTATGTTAAAGCGCTGGAATTCATAGACAAATTCAAACAATCGTGATTCTGTCAATATCTGCCGCTTTGACTTTTGCCGCAGATTTCTTTAATCAATGGGGTCTTGTTTTCCCACGGACTTCCGGAGACTTTGAGTGCCCATGAAAATTGATGAAAGCGCCATTCGCAAACTGGCGAAACTGCTGGACGAGACAGGCCTGACCGAGATCGAAGTCGAAGACGGCGATCAGTCGGTACGTGTGAGCCGCGGCGCCAATGTCGTATCATTCAACCCCGCGGCCAACCAGTCGCTGCCGGTCATGGATTCCGACCCGACGACACCGCATCCGGCAAATACGAAAGCGCCGTCTGCGAGCGCTGCCAGCCATCCCGGCGCGATTACATCGCCGATGGTCGGCACCGCATACACCGCCCCCGAACCGGGCGCGTCGCCCTTCGTGACAAAAGGCTCAACTGTGAAGGCGGGCGACACGCTGCTGATCATTGAAGCGATGAAAGTCATGAACCCGATCAAGGCACCCAAAGGCGGCACCGTGACGCAAGTGCTGATTGAAAGCGGTCAGCCGGTTGAATTCGGCGATGTTCTGGTCGTTATCGAGTAGAAGCGCGATCCGATGTTTAAAAAAGTTCTCATAGCGAACCGTGGCGAGATCGCCTTACGTATCATTCGCGCCTGCCGCGAGATGGGCATCCAGACCGTCGTCGTTCATTCGACAGCCGACGCCAATGCGATGGCCGTGCGTCTGGCCGATGAAAGTGTTTGTATCGGGCCGCCCGCATCGAAGGACAGCTATCTGAACATTCCGCAAATCCTGAGCGCTGCGGCTGTTACAGGCGCTGAAGCGATCCACCCTGGCTATGGTTTCCTTTCCGAGAACGAGCAATTCGCCCGCATGGTCGAAGAACATGGTTTCGTTTTCATCGGCCCCAAGCCTGAACACATCGAAATGATGGGCGACAAGGTGATGGCGAAGAAAACCGCCAAGGAACTGGGACTGCCTGTCATTCCGGGTTCTGATGGCGCGATTGCCAGCGC
>JAMHVA010000368.1:0-4776 GCA_035904625.1 Alphaproteobacteria bacterium
CTGGTCCTGACGCCAGCGGACAAAGGCATGAAGGGCGCAATTGCCAAGGCTGAAGAGCTGGCAGCAGCAACGCATGACTCCTTTATTCCCGCGCAATTCGACAACCCGGCGAACCCGGAAATTCATCGTAATACGACAGCGATTGAAATCTGGGAAGATACCGCTGGCAAGGCTGATATTCTGATTGCAGGTGTTGGAACAGGCGGATCGCTCACCGGCATTTCGCAAGTCTTGAAGCAAAAGAACCCGTCATTCAAAACTGTCGCTGTAGAGCCGGATGCCAGCCCGGTGCTGTCTGGCGGTGCGCCATCGCCGCATAAAATTCAGGGGATCGGCGCAGGCTTTGTGCCCTCCATCCTCGATATGAAACTGATCGATGAAATCGTGCGCGTCACGAATGACGATGCGTTCGCTATGGCGCGCGATGTGGCCAAGCTCGAGGGGCTGCCCGTGGGCATTTCATCGGGTGCGGCACTGTGGGCGGCGGCGCAGGTCGGCGCGCGTGTTGAAAATGCAGGTAAGACAATGGTCGTGATCATCCCGTCATTTGCGGAACGTTATCTTTCGACCGCGTTGTTTGATGGGATCGGCGCATGATCCAGAAAATTCTCGATCATATCCAGTCCATCCGGGACCGTGATGCCGCATGTCCATCATTCCTTGAGGTTGTGCTGTGCTATCCCGGTTTTCATGTGATGGTCATTTACCATCCGTTGGCGCACGTGCTGTACAAATCAGGCTTACGTACGATGGCGCGCATCTGGTCGCAAACGGGTCGCTTGTTGACCGGCATTGAAATCCATCCCGGTGCCACCATCGGCAAGAACCTGTTCATTGATCATGGCATGGGTGTCGTGATTGGTGAAACCGCCACCATCGGCGATAACTGCACGATCTATCACGGCGTCACGCTGGGCGGTAAGGGCCAAGGAAATAAAGAGGGCCCCAAATGCGGCAAGCGCCACCCCGATATTGGTAACAATGTCATGATCGGATCGGGCGCGCAGGTGCTGGGGCCGATTACGCTGGGCGATGGTTCTTCAGTGGGCGCGAACTCTGTTGTGACGAAGGATGTGCCGCCGGGTGTGACCGTCGTCGGTATCCCCGCAAAGCCCGTCACGGCCAACGACCCGCACTTCTATTATTACGGCCTGCCCGATACATGGGATTGCGATATTTAATTTGAGCGGTGGGTAAAAATACCTGCCGGGATTGCCCTGCCTGTTTTACCTGAATATCCTCAGGGCTTTAGTTCATAAAACAGGGAATAATTATGACTCAGGAAGCGGGGGCTGCATCTGTAGCCGCGGGCATAGATCAAAAAATTGATGCACTATTTAAAACCGTCGCCGATATCAGCGAGGGGATTCTGTTTTATGGACTGAAATTCAATGTTCCTGACGCAGCAGGTGCGATGGTTGAAAAATCCTTTCCGGTCATTCTTCTCTGGCTGATGGCAGCAGGGATTTTCTTTACGCTCTATCTCTGGTTTCCCAATCTTCGATTTTTTTGGCATTCCTTCAATATCGTCCGTGGGAAACATGAAGAACCCGGTGCCGAAGGGCAAATCAATAACTTCCAGGCTCTAATGGCCTCGCTGGCGGGGACCGTTGGACTGGGTAATATCGCCGGGGTGGCTGTCGCGGTGACGCTCGGCGGTCCGGGTGCCGTTGTCTGGATGGTGGTCATGGCCTTTATTGGTATGTCGACCAAGTATGCAGAAGTGACCGCCGGGGTTAAGTACAGACGCTGTTTCACCAATGAAAATGGTGAAAAAGATATTTCCGGCGGGCCTATGTATTATCTTCAGGATATTTTCGCCAATCGCGGACTGCCCAGGCTGGGAAAATTTCTCGCTATTGTCTTTGCCTTGTGTTGTATCGGCGGGGCGATTGGCGGCGGCAATATGTTTCAGGCAAACCAGACATATATGCAATTTCTGAATGCGGCGGGCGGGGATGCCAGTTGGCTGGCGGGCAAGGGCTGGATGTTTGGCATCGTGCTAGCCATCATAACGGGTGCCGTGATTATCGGCGGCATCAAATCGATTGCGAATGTTTCGTCAAAACTAGTCCCGATTATGGCTATTTTATATCTGGTAGCCGGTTTCTTTGTAATTGCCATGAATATCGCTGCAGTGCCCCATGCTCTCAGCGTCATACTGAAGGAAGCATTCTCGCCAACGGCGGGTCTGGCTGGTTTGGCCGGAGCGATGTTGACGGGGATTCAGCGCGCGTCCTTTTCCAATGAGGCAGGCTTAGGCTCCGCGGCAATCGTGCAAAGCTGCGCCCGGACTGCTGAACCAGTACGGCAGGGGATCGCGTCCATGATGGGACCGTTTATAGACACGGTGATCATTTGTCTGACAACCGCGTTGGTCATTGTTATTACAGGCGTTTACGAGGACGGCAAAGGTCTGACTGGTGTCGTTCTGACATCAAATGCATTTGCCACGTCCATTCCTTTTGCCCCGTGGTTTCTGGCGGTTGTTGTTTTCCTTTTTGCTTATTCGACTCTGATTGGCTGGGCGTACTACGGGGTAAAGGCTTCGACCTTTATTTTTGGTGAACACGTCGCTGTGGAAATGATTTTTAAAATCATCTTCTGCCTGTTCATTATTGTCGGCTGCGCCTCAAATCTGGAAAATGTGATCAGGTTTACGGATGCCATGATTCTGTCAATGGCTTTCCCGAACCTGATTGGCCTCTATGTCATGGCTCCTGAGTTAAAGAAGGACCTTAAAATTTATGTGGAACGCTATCTCTCAAAAGAGAAAAAACCCTCCTAGCAGAGCCACATCAATTCCTCTCAATCACCCTCTTATGAATAAGCTCATAGGAGGGTGATTTTTATCCACAGACGATCCACAATTCTTTGCTTTTGCTCAAGTGTGCGCACTGCTTCACTTTTTTCGCGGCGTTTTAAAAATGTTCTCTAAGTGACTGTTTTTAGGGGCTTGCATCCCTGTGCGCCCACAGTTAGAAAAACTTACCTTCTACATTTTCTGCCACTTTTCTAACTGCGGGAGTTCCCTCCATGTCGAATACCTCTGCTATCCGTCAGGACAACGAGGATGTAAGTCCAGTGACCGACGAAACAGCCTCTGTTGCGTCACCTGTTGCTACGGAAACTCCCGAAGTATCGGAAACGCCGGTTCTCTCCGCAGAAGAACGCAGCATTGTAAAGACGCAAGCCCGCAATGCTCTGGAAATTACAGCCCGCAAGCTTGAAAACGTGCAGCAGCAAACTTCGTCCGTCCGCAGCGGATTGAAATCGCTCCGCATTCAGGCTGTCAGCGAAGAAGGGACCGCAGAGACGGCAGAAGAACTGAAGGCAGAACCGCGCACCCCGGCAGAGGGCGCGAATTATGATCAGGACAATGAACCCGTATTGATGCTGAGCCCGATGAACCGCCCCGAATTCAAACAGCCACTCTGGCACAAGCTGATGACCGTTGCTGGTGCCCTGCTGACAGCAGGATGGGTTGTTTACTGCGTCCTGTATGCTCTTGCCGCTTATGGCGTCGATGGTCTGGTCAGCAGTGGCCCGATCCAGCTCGGCGGCCTGCTGGCTGCGATGCTGGCGCCGATTGCGCTGTTCTGGATGATGCTGGGCCATTTCCAGCGTGGTGCGGATATTAACCGCTATGCGGCTGAACTGCGCCATGAGTTGCAGGCGATCATCTTCCCGTCGGAAGAGCGTGCGCAACGCGTCAATCAGGATATCGAGCAACTGTGCCGTCAGGCCGCTGAGCTTTCAGCGTCGTCACGTACAGTCATTCGTTCGATCACACGTGCCCGTCAGGGTCTGCGTGCGGAAATCCGCGATTTCGTTGGTGTTTCCAAGAAGGCCGAGTTCCATATTGACCGCCTCTCCGATGGCCTGACCGAACGCGCAGCAAAATTGCTGGCACTGACAGAAGAACTGGAGCAACGCGCTGCCAAGATCGATGAGAAAACCAAAGAAGGTGCTGATGCGTGGGATAAAGCGACGGCATCGGTTCTGGATCGTGCATCGGAAATGGAATCTGCATTGGGTAAGGGTGCGGATAAAATTCTGGAGGCCGCTGACAAAGCAGGCGAACGCACGAAGGGCATCGAAGAAAACCTGACCAGCAGCTATGACGGACTGAACGGCGCCATCGACAAAGTCACCGAGCGCCTGAAAGTCGTCAGCACGGAATTTGATGATCATACAAAAGGTCTGTCCGAAGCTGTCGTACGTGTATCCGATGAAACCACACGTCTGGCTTCGACCATTGAAAGCCAGATCAAGGGTCTGGAAGGCGTTACCGATAAAGCTCTGGAAGCCATGACAGCCTCCAGCAAGACCATCGAAGATCATCGCCAGGCGCTGGATCTGGGTGCGCAAAGTGTCGCGCTGCAGGCCGACAAGATCGCGGAGACGATTAATAACTCACTCAGCAATCTGGGCGATGCCGCAAATGATATCGTGACTCGCACCGATGCGCTGGAAACACGCATCCAGACGCAGGGTGACAAGCTACGCGAGACGGCGGATAACCTGACACGTCAGGCTGAAGTCATCGAAAACGCAGGCACATCGACATCGAACAAACTGACGGAAGCCATGAGCGTGGCACTGAATGGTGCTGAGTCCATCAGTGCTGCCGTTCGTCGCGCGATTGAGCAACTGGAGAAGGCGACATTGTCCGCGAAGGAACAGGCTGAGTCCCTGATCACATCGACACGCGACAATATCGATCAGCTGAACAACGCTGGCGAAGGCAATATCGAGCATATCCGCGCCCTCGTG
>JAMHVA010000369.1:0-3198 GCA_035904625.1 Alphaproteobacteria bacterium
CTCTGGTTCCGGCGGTAAAATTTACCCTGCGGTAAATGGCATGGTTGTGCAATTTGTAACAATCTTATGGGTACAGTCCACACAAAGCACGGTATTTCCCCTATAATTGTTAGTATAATTAACCACTTGGCTGATTCTGCCATGGTAATCTTTTAGTGAATCCGGAGATATGACTGATGGCGATCAAACCTTTGCCTGAGGACGAGAACAAGGATGTGGCTGCCACCGAGGGTGGCGAGGCGGCAGCGGGCGGTAAGAAGCTCAACGCCAAGAAGATCGTTTTGTTCGTCGTTGTTCCGCTGTTCCTGCTGGCGGGCGGGGGCGGGGCTGCGTATTTCACGGGGATGCTCGATAAATTCCTGCCCGGTGCTTCTGAAGAGGGCGCAGCGGAAGGCGGCGAGCATGGCGAAGCGGCTGACGGGCACGGCAAAAAAGCCGATGCCAAAAAGGGAGAACATGGCGAAGCGGCATCGGGCCATTTCCTGCAAATTCCCAATATGCTGGTCAACTTGACGGCAGAAGGTCAGCCGCGTTATCTGCGCCTCAGCGTTCAACTGGAGCTTGAAAATGAAACCGACAAAGCCGCGATCGAGGCGGTGATGCCGCGGGTGGTTGACCAGTTCCAGACCTATTTGCGCGAACTGCGGGTTAAGGATCTGCGCGGCTCTGCCGGGATTTATCGTCTTCAGATCGAATTGCTGAACCGTGTCAATGCGGCGGCCTATCCGATTGAGGTGAAGGATGTGTTATTTCAGGAAATCCTGATACAATAAGGACTTAAGGCGTCTGGTACGATCCTTGAATAGGATAAACCGGATAATTTGAGTATAAGGTTTTGATTGATGTCAGATACTGACCAGATGACCGAAGAAGAGCGCGCCGCCCTGCAAGCGGCGGGTGCGGCGTCTGCTGAAGTGGACGCCACCCCGGCATTTGATGCCGATCTGGGGGATGATGGCGGTGCCCGCATCCTTAATCAGGAGGAGATCGACAGCCTTCTGGGTTTTGATGATGACGGTGCGGGTGCGGAACAGACCTCCGGCGTGATGGCGCTGATCAATTCGGCGATGGTCAATTACGAGCGTCTGCCGATGCTCGATATCGTGTTCGACCGTCTGGTGCGCCTGATGTCGACATCCCTGCGCAACCTGACGTCTGATAACGTCGAAGTTTCGCTCGATCAGGTTTCGACTGTGCGATTTGGCGATTACATGAATTCAATTCCGCTCCCGGCGATGCTGTCGGTGTTCAAGGCGGAAGAATGGGATAATAACGGCCTGCTGGTCGTTGACTCCGCGCTGATCTATTCCGTCGTTGATGTGTTGCTGGGGGGCCGTAAGGGTACGCCCGCGATCCGCGTTGAAGGTCGCCCGTATACGACAATTGAAACAAAGCTCGTCGAACGCATGATTGGCGTTTCTCTGAGCGATCTGTCATCAGCATTTGATCCGCTGTCACCGGTCAGCTTTACGCTTGACCGCATGGAAACCAACCCGCGCTTTGCCACCATTACGCAATCAGGCAACGCCTGCGTGCTGGCGCGCCTGCGTGTGGATATGGGCGACCGCGGCGGGCGGGTGGAAATCCTGATCCCGTATGCGACGCTGGAGCCGATCCGTGAACTGCTGCTGCAGATGTTCATGGGTGAAAAATTTGGTCGCGACTCGATCTGGGAAAACCACCTGACGCAGGAACTCTATAAAACGGATGTCCAGTTGCAAGCGGTTTTGGGTGAGAAGACGGTCAACCTGAACGAGGTTCTGAACTGGAAGATCGGTTCGCGCGTGATGTTCAATACAACGACCGAGGATGAACTGGAGCTGCGTTGCGGCACGTTCCCGATGTTCCGTGGTCCGGTCGGGCAGAAGCAGGGATATATCGCCGTACAGATCGAGCGTTATATTCCGCCCGAGAAAGAAGACGATATATGAGTGAATCTCTGTTAGGGCTGTTTATGGATGGTCTGGTGCTGGTGTTTTTGGGCGCGACTATCTTTTTTGCCGTGCGCCTGTCTGCGCACCTCAAGAATTTCCGTGATGGTCGCAAGGATCTTGAACGCCTGATCCGCGACCTTTCGACGCAGATCGACAAGGCCGAGCATTCCATCGACGCGCTGAAAACATCGGCGCGCGATATTGCCCGCGATCTGCAGCAGCAGTTGGATGAAGCCAAAACCATGTCGGCGGAACTGGAGATCATGACGCGCGGCGCGAACAACATGGCTGACCGTCTGGATAAATCGGCGGAACGCCATCGCGGCAACGACGCAATATTTGATCAGAGTGCGGCTCCTGTGCGTGGCAAGCCTGTTGCTGGGCGTGACGAGTTTCCTGGCTTTGCGATCCGCGATGCCGAAGCCGAACGCGGTGGCGATCTGTCCCTCGATAGCGGTGAAAGTGTTGCCGAACGCGAGCTTCTGGAAGCGCTCCAGTCACGTAAACACAGGTGAGGGCGAACATGAAGCTGTCTGAACGCCTTCGTATCCTTCCCATGATGCTGATTGTCGCCGGTCTGTGTTTCACAGTCCGCATGGGTGAGTTCGTCACTGGCGTCAGGACGATGGGCTCCGCCATGGCGCAGCAGGAAGTCGAGAATAGCCATGAGGCCGCGCCGCCGCCCTTGCCGACGGCCACGACCGAGACAAAGGCAACGCCAGAGGCAACGGAATATGCCGTTGAAGAAGCGGCCAAGGAAGCCGATGCCGTCGTTCCCGGAGATGTCAGTTTGCCGACGATCACTGGTGAAGCGGGGGAGGCCAAGCCGCCGGTGGACTGGAAAGATGCCGGTGAGGAAGATTTCAATTATTCCGGCGTTCAGGAGGGGCTTTATCGTGACCTGACCAAGCGCCGCGAAGATATCGATAAACGTGAAAAGGCGCTGGCAACGCGTCAGGCGTTGTTGGAAGCTGCCGAGCGCGAACTGGATCAGAAGGTGCGCGAGCTGACGGTTCTGCGTACCGAGATCGAAGGCTTGATGGTCAAACAGACCGAGGAAGAAAAAGCCCGTACGCAGAGTCTGGTCAGAATTTATGAAGGCATGAAGGCCAAGGATGCCGCCCGCATTTTCAACACGCTGGATACCGATGTCCTGCTTCAGGACAATCGTGAGCAGCGGCAGCAGCTTCTTACAGTCCGCCAAAAAGTTGTAGTAAGCGCGCTGCGCTTCCGCCGGAGGGTTCGCGCTGTCAAACACGTCCCC
>JAMHVA010000370.1:0-2738 GCA_035904625.1 Alphaproteobacteria bacterium
CTGACGATCTGGCGTTGCATGACGCCATCCTTGACGGTCTTGGCGATGATCTTGCCTTTCAGATCGTGCGAGAGGCCTTCGATTTCCAGCACATAGCTGTCATATTTACCCTTGTTCAGGTCGCGTCGCACGCGGTCCATATTTCCTTCTGTGATCAGCAATGTCATGAACGCTTCCTGAAGGAGAGGGGCGGACTCGGCCTGCTTGCGCAGTTCACCCAGAATCGACAGCAATTTGTCGAGAGAGGGGGACTCGACCGTGGCCAGAATATGAAGGCCTTCCGTTTGTCCCTGAGCCTCGATCAGTAGCGATGATCCTTCATAACCGACCATTTCAGCGTTGAGGATGGCGTGCGGGCGTGTCAGATCGCCATCCAGCGTCAGCGCGACATTGTTCAGTTTCATGTCACCGTGAATAAACTGGCCAATTTGAAGCTGACCGGACAGGGCCGGTACGGGGTTATCGGCCTTTTGCTCATAAGACAGCCAGCCACTGAGGCGGCTGGCGTTCAGTGTGTTGGTATTGATGCGGCCTTCCCTGATTTCCCCTTCCAGCATGAAATCCTTGCCGCGTTCCCATTGGCCTTTGAACCGGGTATCCAGTGTAATCTGGTGTTGCTTGCCCCCCAGATTGGCGCTCAGGTAGTAAAGGTCTTCATTGTCCGGTGAACGTGCGGCCTCGCCCTTGAACTGAAAGCGCAGGGCACCCACGGGTGTATCCAGATCAACGATACTGTCATTCACGATGACACGGTCGAGATTTGCAAGCGCACGAATGTTCCGAGGCGGTAAAGACCACCCGGCAAAACTCAGGCCCAGTTCTTCGTTCCACTCACCCGTGAGTTGCAGGTCGTTCAGTGTAATACGTGAAGGATTGCCGATCAGCGGGAAGAGGGGATTGCCGTGGGCGGTCATCTCTCCCACCATGCTGAAGCCGTCGCTGTCCAGCGAGATGCCGCGCAGGACGACTTTACCGGGGCGTATGGCTGAACTTTCAGAACGGCTCATGTCGAAGCCGGCTGTGTTGAGCGCGTCATTGATGCGGCTGGTGCCAGATGTATAAAACAGCGCGATGCCGCCAACACAAAAAGCGGCAATGAATACCGCTTTTGTCTTCCAGGTCAGCATGTTCCATAAACGTATCAGCATGGCCCCGACATTACCTTGCATTCCATATTTCAGGCAAAGAAAAAGCACCGTATTCCGGTGCTTTTTAAGATCTTTATCTGTTTGAAACGACTATCTTGTCGGCTCGGGATAGGCCCGGCGGCAGCTGTCGGCGGCTGTCCGTGCGTCAGATCCGGCTTTTTGCTCGGTGGTGATGCATTTCCTGAGATCGTTCTGCCATCCTGTATAGGCCCGGCGGAAATCGCTTCCCAATGCTTTTTGTTCTTTTTTCCAGCCTTCATATGCTGTCTTTTGTGCGCACTGACCTTCGAGTGTATTGATGCGGTCTTCGTTGATCGCCTGATTGGCTTTGTCGCCAAAGATTTGAATACCGATGGCGGCAACACCGCCAGCAACGGCACCACCTACTTTATCACCAACGTTTTTGCCGCTTCTGATTGCGCCACCAACTTGACCGGCAATTTGCCCGGCTGCACGCTGCGTACCGTTTGACGGGCGCGTTGCGGCCTGCGAGCGTTTCAGTTCAGAGCAGGGGTCGCCATAAACGGCAACCACGTCGCCGTTTTGATGGCGAAGAATTCCTGTTTCGTCCTTGAACACTTTGCCTGCTGTGCGTTCTGCGGGGCCTGCTGTTGGATAATCGGGAAGACCGTCACCGCCACGACCGCCGGGTGCAGCGCAACCGGCAAGAAATGTTACAGCCAGCAGTCCGGCACCGATTTTAGCTTTTGTTGAAACTGTCATGATCACACCTCGTTTTATTACCTGGCCTTTAATGGCCCTTTTGAAAACTGAGACTTACTATATAGAAATCAGATGTAAATGTCAAATTTATTTACATAACTTTAAACTTTTTTGACAGCGCCTTATATCAGCGACTTTGAAAAAGGTCAGGGGCCGGTTTCCCGGCCCCTGTGGTTGTCATGTATTCTTAAAATTACGGAGCGCTTGGCTCGGAAGGTGCTGCCGGCTTCTGGCTTTTCAACCATTCCCAGCCTTTTTTGGCTCCGCCTGTGATTGATTCACCAGCTTTCCTGAGATCGGCTGCGGCGTCGTTTGCCGGGGCTGAGGCTGTTTCCTGAGGTGCCACGGCTGCATCTGCCGGTTTTTGCTCTTCTTTTGCGCAACCCGGCGTGACAGCCTTCACACCGCCTTCTGCGGCTTTACCGGCGGCGTCTCTCGCTTGTTTTGTGCCTTCACGTGTCGCGCCTGTGACTTGTTTATCGACGGCACCGCCAACAGCTTTGCCAACGGCCTTGCCGAAGGCATTATTGCCGAATAAGCCGCCAACGAAGTCTTTTGCCGCGCCGCGCGCTTCTTTACCGACTTCGCGTGCGGCTGCGCCGGCTGTACCTGTGGCAACGTCTTTGGCAACATCGCCTGCAACCTGACCTGCGGCCTCAACGCCGCATTTCGGTTGTGGTTTTGGCTCTTTTGGGGCTGCATTTGCGGCGAATGCTAGTGTTGTGGCGAGTGCGACGGCGGCTGCCTGTGCTGTTGTCAGTTTGCTCATTTTTGTAGTCCCTCTATTTGTTATGGTCGTCTGACCGTTTGAAATTTCAACGTACTATACGCAGATCATTTTCCATAGTCAATATATTTTTCATAATC
>JAMHVA010000371.1:0-1874 GCA_035904625.1 Alphaproteobacteria bacterium
ACCCCGACAGACTAAAGAACGCCACGGATATGGCGAACATACGCCGTTTCATCGAAACCGCCGCCGCTACACAGTTTCAATCCCGCGTGAAGCCATGGATGGACGCTTGTTTTGGCCCTGAGATTAGTGCCGATAGGATCGAACGCAACCACCGATTTTTGGAAGAGTCTCTTGAACTGGTACAAACCAACGGCTGCACGAGATCAGAGGCGCATCAGCTTGTCGATTACGTCTACAACAGACCAGAGGGTGAACTGCATCAGGAGATTGGTGGCGTCATGGTTACGCTTGCAGCTCTGTGCCTTGCCAGCAATGAGGATATGCATGAATGCGGCGAAAGAGAATTAGCCCGCATCTGGACGAGGGTTGAAAAGATCAGGGCCAAGCAGGCAGCCAAGCCGAAGCATTCACCTTTGCCTGAGCATGTTCTAGAGGATTCAGGTGGAACTCAGCCAATCTCACCTGATACATCCGAACTGGTCGCATGGCTGGACCGAGAACTTGAAGATCGGGAGCAAGCGAGACAGCTTTTCATCGAAGGTATCCAAACATATCCGTCAGGGCAAGCGCGGGCGGCGCGTGTTGCTCATTAACGGTGCCAGACTAGATGAAAGCGACCGGCGCACAAACACGAAACCAGGAACAATAAACCCCGATTATGGCGATAAAAATAATATCTGGGTTAATCTCATTCATCATTTCACCAAGGAACAGCGCGATCAATTCCTTGAGTCCGTCGGCGCAAAAATCAACCCCGTGACCGTACAGATGTGCCGATCCGGTGAATGTTTATGCGGAACAATGCAACACCAGACCGTCCGCCTTGAAGCCGGGGCGCTTTATCCCCACTGGAAACGCTGGCTTGACGATCTTGAAGTCCGCGTGATGAAAACTTTTCCTTGGGGGTGGGGACAAGACATTCCAAAATTCGTTACGGCCCACAAGAGAGGGCAGAAAGATTTTTTCTACAAGCCCATGTGCGTCGGATGCAGCCGAGATCAGGAGGAATCTCCATGATCGAGGACGCCCTTCGCAAGAAGCCGCCCCCGCAGGACGATGCCTATCAGGGTGTCGTAAAAGATATGCACAGCCTCTATAACCATAATATTTCCGAGGCTGAAGCGCATGATGCCGCCCGCAGAATGATAAATTTCACAAATCTGCTCCTTGAATCCGACCGCCAGCAAAGGCAAGATCATGCCCATGCCACATATCGAGCCTCATAACAGGCCGGGTGAAGCCCGGAAAGACGTCATTCTTGCCCGTGTCTCCGACCGTGAGCAGGAAGATGGCTATTCGATTGATGCCCAGCGGCACCTGCTGGAGGTCTATTGTGCCCAGCGTGATCTGGAAGTTGTCCGGTCATTTGAGATCGTGGAGTCCTCCACCGTCGGCGACCGTGGCAAATTCATGGAAATGATGGCCTTCGTAAAACGGCAAAAGGAAATCATTGCCGTTGTCGCCGATAAAGTTGATCGCGTCATGCGGTCATTCAAGGAATATCCCCTGCTCGATGAAATGATCCGCGCCGGGAAAATCGAACTCCATTTCAGATCGGAAAATTACCTGATCCACAGGGACAGCCGCAGCCACGAACACATGATGTGGAATTTCAGTATCATGATGGCGAAGGCATACACCGACAATATCCGGGACAACGTAAACCGTGCCAAGGATCATAAGATACGCCTGGGTGAGTATCCCTCGCTTGCCCCCATCGGGTATCTCAATGTGAAAAAATCTGAAGCCGGACGGTCTGACATCATCCTTGATCCGGAGCGCGCGCCATTGGTATTGCGCCTGTTCTTGGAATATTCAACCGGGGCCTACACAATCCCTGAACTGACCGAGAAGACGCAGGCATGGGGCCTCCG
>JAMHVA010000372.1:0-4354 GCA_035904625.1 Alphaproteobacteria bacterium
CAAGGCCGATGTTCGTATCGAGATAAGGCGCATGCAACGACTGGCTATAGAATAGCAAAATCTCGAGCAAGGCCGCACTTCCCAGCATCGCCCCGGCAAGTCCCGCCCATGTTTTCTTCGGGCTCAGCTTGGGCGCCATCTTCGGCCCGCCGATAAACTTGCCCGCGAAGTATCCGCCAATATCGCTGGCCCATACGCACAGCACAACAACAAGCGCCAGCCAGGCACCCTGCTCAAAACCGAAACGAAGGAAAACATACGAACTGAAGGAAACCAGAAGATAAAGAAACCCGAACAGAAATGTCAAGGTCGGACGCGGGCCAGCCTTCGACATGGCGTACCATTCGTACAAAGACAACAACGCCGCCACAATCATCAGGGTGATGAAGCAGCTTCCGCCAGCAATGACAATCGCCACCATGACAGGTGCCAGCACCAGCGCCGATAAAGCACGCACCTTCAAACCCGAAAAACGGTTATCCGGCGCAACGTCGCTCATGTTGCATCCGCCTGTGTCGACGTCTTGATCCCGCCAAAGCGGCGGTCACGGCGGCTGTAGTCAAGGATGGCCGATTCAAGATCAGCCCGCGAGAAATCAGGCCAAAGTGTTGCGGTAAAAACCATCTCGGCGTAAGCGCACTGCCAGAGCAAAAAATTGCTGATACGTTGTTCGCCGCTGGTGCGGATCAGGATATCCGGATCAGGAATGCCCGCCGTCATCAAACCGTTCGGAAAAAATTCTTCCGCAGAATCAAACCCCGGCTCGATAGTCTTCTGCTGGCACAAACGAGCATAGTCGGCGGCCGCCGATAAAATCTCGTTACGCCCGCCGTAATTGAGGGCAATCATAACATTGATACCTGTATTTTCGGCAGTCAGACGCTCGGCATTCTCGATCAGTTCGATAATCTCTTTCTCAAACGGACGGCGATCCCCGATGACGCGCAGGCGAATATTGTTGCGGTGAAGTTCGGCTGTCTCGGCACGCAAATACATGCGCAGCAACCGCATAAGTTCGCTGACCTCGTCCACCGGACGACTCCAGTTTTCCGAAGAAAACCCGAACAGTGTCAGATAACGAATACCCAGATCAGAAGCTTGTTCGACCACGCGCTTGACAGCTTCCACGCCCTGACGGTGTCCCATCGTGCGCGGCAAGCCGCGGGCCTGGGCCCACCGGCCATTGCCATCCATAATGATCGCGATATGCTGAACCTGATGCACTCTGCTGCTCCCCCCGAAAAGAACGACCTTTATACGGTCATGATGTCCTTTTCTTTGTCTTTCAGCATTGTGTCAATTTTCTGGATCACGTCATCCGTCAGCTTCTGGATTTCATCACCATGACGCTTGTTTTCGTCTTCGGGCATACCGTCGCTTTTGAGCTTCTTGAGCGTGTCCATACCGTCGCGGCGGATATTCCGCACTGCGACACGTGTTTGCTCGGCGTATTTGCCGGCAACTTTGGTCAGTTCGGCGCGGCGCTCCTGATTCAGTTCCGGAATCGGTACGCGGATAACGGCACCCTCACCAATCGGATTCAAGCCCAGACCGGAATCGCGGATAGCCTTCTCGACCGTCTTGGCTTGCGACCCATCCCACACCTGCACGTTCAACAGACGCGGTTCCGGCGCCGTGATCGTTGCCAATTGGTTCAGCGGCATGCGCGAACCGTAAACTTCAACCGTTACAGGCTCCAGCATGCTGGATGCGGCGCGGCCCGTACGCAGGCCCGCGAATTCATCCTTCAGATTGTTGATGGCACCATCCATACGCTGGCGAAGATCACTGAGATTGAACGACATGATATAACCTCTTCCTCAAAAATTATTTCGTCACGATTGTGTAGCTGCCCTTGCCCTGAACGACTTCCGCAAAGCTGCCGCCTTCCTTGATCGAGAAGACAACAATCGGAATATTGTTCTCGCGGGCCAGCGATACCGCTGTCGCATCCATCACTTTCAGATCCTTGGTCAGAACATCCATATAGGACAACTGATCGAATTTCTTGGCGGTCGGGTCTTTCACCGGGTCGGCGGTGTAAACGCCATCAACCTTGGTGGCCTTGAACAACGCATCGCAGTTCATTTCCGAAGCACGCAGCGCGGCTGGCGTGTCGGTTGTAAAGAACGGGTTGCCGGAACCGGCGGCAAAAATCACCACGCGGCCTTTTTCAAGGTGACGCAACGCGCGACGGCGCAGGAATGGCTCGCATACCGCATCCATCGGGATGGCGGATTGCACACGGGTTGGCACTTCAATCTTTTCAAGGGCGGACTGCAGCGCCAGTGCGTTCATCACCGTACCCAGCATACCCATGTAATCAGCCGTAACGCGTTCGATGCCGTTCGATGCGCCGGAGACACCACGGAAGATGTTCCCCGCGCCGACAACAATACAAACCTCGACACCCAGCCTGACGGCTTCCTTCACATCGGCGGCAATACGCTCGATCGTGGCCGGATCGATCCCGTATTCACGGTCACCCATCAGGACTTCCCCCGACATTTTCAGGAGAACGCGTTTGAATTTCAGGTTGGGATTGACCATGGGAACGACGTCCTTTTTCAGCGCTTCAGCAGATTGCATAACTTACACTTTCATCACAATATTTGTTCCCCCTGTCATACCAGCGGGAATGGCCAGAAAGCAATGGCAAAACAGCAATATGGCAACATGTGTCCCCTTCATTTCAGGACAAAAATCCACTCAACCGCCAGACAAAAAAATAGCCCGGAAACCGGGCATTCTTTCTAATGTTTATTCCTTCAGCAGGTTTACCATACTACCCTTGCCGTTCCGGTATTTGATATAGGGGGCTTCGGCATTTCCCTCCAGCCCGATGACCAGCTTGTCATCACCTGTCTTGTCCTTCATGACGATCACGGGTGAGTCATTGGCCCCATGCAGACGGAGCAGCAATCTCAGGCTGCCATTTTTGCCATGAAGCCCCAGAAGGGATTGCCCCTTTTCCGAACCGCTTTCATAAGCGCCCATTTGCACTTCGATACCGCCTTGCGGATTAAACAGGAAGAATGTGCCCTGATCGGCAGTTCCGGGACCAATGTAAGCGACACGCTTGCCGCTGATGCCGAATGCCTCAAGGGCGTCACGGCCCGCAGCCTTGATCGGCCCGGCCATAAAAACACCGGCGAGAAGCCCCACCATCAGGCATGAAAGCCAGACAACAGTTCTTCTCGCCTTGTTCATGATATTAGCCGTTCACGACAGCCGCCACTTCGGCAGCGAAGTCCGTGGCCTCTTTCTCGATACCTTCACCCAGCTGGTAGCGTACATAGCCAACCAGAGTAACAGGCGCGCCAACGTCCTTGGCAGAGTTCTCAAGAACCTTGGAAACCTTCGTCTCGCCATCCATAACGAAGACTTGATCCAGCAGGCAGATCTCTTCGTAGAATTTGCGCATACGGCCTTCCAGCATTTTCTCGATGATATCATCGGGCTTGCCGCTGGCCTTGGCGGTTTCACGGATCACGTTCTTCTCACGCTCGACAGCCGCAGCTGTAACATCGGCGCTGTTCAGAAACTGGGGGTTTGCAGCAGCAACATGCATCGCCAGTTGTTTACCCAGAGCCTCGAGCTTGGCTTTATCACCCGTCGATTCAAGGGCCACCAGAACACCGATTTTCCCCAGACCCGGGTTAATCGCGTTATGGATATAGCCGACAACAACACCGTCATTCACTTCCAGTGTTTGGGTCCGGCGCAGGCTCATGTTTTCACCGATCGTTGCGATCAGGTTCGTCAGTTTTTCCTGAACGGTCTTGCCAGCTTCGAACGCTGCGTTCGCCAGAGCAGCAATGTCGCTCTTGGCTTCCAGCGCCAGTTCAGCTGCTTTCACAACAAAACTCTGGAACTGATCGTTACGAGCCACAAAATCGGTTTCAGCATTAACTTCCAGAACAGCCGCTTTTTTGCCGCCCAGAGCGACAGCCACAAGGCCTTCAGCCGCTGTACGACCGGATTTTTTCGCCGCCGTCGCCAGACCCTTTTTACGGAGCCAGTCAACAGCCGCTTCCATATCGCCACCGACTTCAACCAGTGCCTTTTTCGCGTCCATCATGCCTGCGCCTGTCTTTTCGCGCAGATCCTTAACCATCGAAGCAGTAATGTCTGCCATGGGTTTATTCCTTTTTCTTAAAGTTAAAAATTAACCAGCAGTCGCCTGCTTTTTGACTTCGATTTCTTCTTCTGCAGCAGCAACCGGCAGTTTTTCTACCGCGCTTTTGCCCGAGTCCTTATCCTTACCGGACTTGGTCATCTCGGCCTGCAGACCTGCCAGAACAGCGTTCGCGAACAGGTCGCAGTACAGTTCAATCGCGCGCAGGGCGTCATC
>JAMHVA010000373.1:0-6832 GCA_035904625.1 Alphaproteobacteria bacterium
ACCAGCACCCGGCCACCCTTTTCCACCACGCGGCGGCATTCAGCCATCAGATCATCGACCTGATGCGCGGTGGGGCGAATTTCCACCGGCGGATCGACAAGGCCCGTCGGGCGGACAACCTGTTCGACAAACACACCGCCGGTTTGCTCCAGTTCCCAGTTACCGGGGGTTGCCGATACAAACACCGTTTCGGGGCGGATCGCTTCCCATTCCTCGAACTTCAGCGGGCGGTTATCCATACAGCTGGGCAGACGGAACCCGTATTCTGCCAGCGTGGTTTTACGGGCACGGTCACCATGATACATACCGTTCAGCTGCGGCACCATGACGTGGCTTTCATCAAGGATCATCAACCCGTCCTTGGGCAGGTATTCGATCAGCGTCGGCGGCGGCTCGCCCGGGGCACGGCCCGTCAGATAACGGGAATAGTTTTCAATGCCGGAACAAATGCCCGTGGCCTGCAACATTTCCAGATCGAACATGGTGCGTTGTTCCAGCCGTTGCGCCTCCAGCAGCTTGCCGTTGGCGCGATAATACTCCAGACGCTCTTTGAGTTCTTTCTTGATGTTCTGGATCGCGTTCTGCATCGTCGGGCCGGGCGTGATGTAGTGGCTGTTGGCGTAGACACGCACGCCATCCATCTTCACGAACTTTTCCCCCGTCAGCGGATCGAATTCGGTGATGTCTTCCAGTTCGTCGCCGAACAGCGAGAAACGCCAGGCCTTGTCTTCATAGTGAACCGGGAACAATTCGACCGTATCGCCGCGCACACGGAAAGCACCGCGTTCGAAGGCGATATCATTACGTTTGTATTGCAATGTCACCAGTTGGCGGATCAGTTCCTCGCGGTCGATGCGCTGGCCCTTATGCAGGTCGACGACCATCGCCTGATAATCTTCCTTGGACCCGATACCGTAAATGCAGGATACCGATGCGACGATGATGCAATCACGCCGTTCGAACAAGGTCCGTGTCGCGGAGTGGCGCATACGGTCGATCTGTTCATTGATGGCCGAGTCCTTCTCAATGAAGGTATCGGTCTTGGGCACGTAGGCCTCGGGCTGGTAATAATCGTAATAGGATACGAAATATTCGACGGCGTTACCGGGGAAAAACGCTTTCATCTCGCCATAGAGCTGCGCCGCCAGCGTCTTGTTCGGAGCCATAATCAGGGTCGGGCGCTGCAATTGTTCGATCACATGCGCCATGGTAAAGGTCTTGCCCGATCCCGTGACGCCAAGTAGAACCTGATTGCGCTCCCCCTGCCTGATCCCGTCAACCAGTTGGCGAATCGCCTGCGGCTGATCTCCAGCCGGCTTGAAGTCCGATACGACTTTTAGCGGGCGGGACTGGTCGGGCGACGCGGTATATATATCTTGTTTGGATGCCGGGCTTGTCATGGCCCTTAATATAAGGTTTTCTTGAAAAACAACAACCGGATTGGCGGATTATGACATCTTTTATCAGGCTACTGACATTCATCCTAACCCTCGCCTGCCTTGCCCCATCGGCACAGGCGCAAAATCTGGACGTGCTGGCACAGGGCGGTGCCGGGGGCTGGCTGAACACCACACGCCCGCTGACGGTTGAGGATATGCGAGGGCGACTGATCCTGCTGGATTTCTGGACCTATGGCTGCATCAATTGCATGCAGGTCATTCCCGATCTGGAAACGCTGGAGAATATGTTTGGCGACCAGTTGCTGGTGATCGGCGTGCATTCCGCAAAATTTGAGGGTGAAAAAGGCAATGACCGCATTCTGGATGCGGCGAAGCGGTTTGGACTGAAGCACCCCGTCATTAACGACTCCGATTATGCGATCTGGAAGTTGTACAAGGTCAAGGCATGGCCGACACTGATCCTGCTGGGTCCAGCTGGTCAGGAGCTAGATCGTTTCGTGGGCGAAGGCCATCTGGAAGAAATGAAGACGGCGATTGCCAAGGCCGCAACCAAAGTGACCAATACAGTACCCCTGACCGGCGTCGTATCCGGCAACAGCAATACCGGCACGCTGTCTTACCCTGCGCGTCTGTCCGTTGCCGCCGATGGTACAATCTATATCGCCGATTCAGGCCATCACCGTATTCTGGGGATTGATGAAAGCGGTAAAATAAAACTGACCATCGGCAACGGCATGAATGGCTTAAAAGACGGCACCTACAATCAGGCCCAATTCAACCTGCCCCGCGGTCTGGTTGTCGTGGATGATAAACTGTATGTCGCCGATACCAACAATCATGCCATCCGCAAGATTGACCTGAAGAAACAGACAGTCACAACAGTGGCCGGGACCGGCAAAAAAGGTGATGTGGCATCACCGTGGGATATGGACCTGATGGACGACCAGCACACGCTCGCGGTTGCGATGGCCGGGCGGCATCAGTTGATGGCACTCAATACCCGCAGCGATAACCTGTCGGTGCTGGCGGGCAATGGCGCCGAAGACATCAAGGATGACCGCGCCAGCCGTGCCGAACTGGCCCAGCCCAGTGGCGTATCAAACGATGGAAACAAGGTTTTCTTTGTCGACGCCGAAAGTTCCGCCCTGCGCGTACTGGAAGATGGCAATATCCGGACCCTGATCGGTACCGGCCTGTTCGATTTCGGTAAGGAAGACGGCACATACCCCACGGCAAAGCTGCAACACCCGCAGGGACTGGCCGCCGCCGCAAATGCGATCTATATTGCCGATACGTATAATAACGCGATCCGTGTATATGACCGTGCAACGGCCACCCTCTCGACACTCGCCCTGCCCGATGGCAGCAGCCTGAACGAACCCGGTGATGTGCTGCTGATCGGGCGTAAGCTGTGGGTCGCCGATACCAACAACCATGCGATCAAGGTTTATGATCTTGATGCGCAAACTCTAACAGATGTGGCACTGAACCCATGACCGATGATCTGATTGCCGGAAAACCATCCGCTGAATTGATTGCCTACCTTTCCCATCGCCGCAGCGTCCCCTTAAAGGATATGCAGGGCCCCGGCCCGTCACATGACCAGATCGAACAGATCCTGAGCGCCGCCATGCGCGTACCCGATCATGGCAGGTTGTTTCCATGGCATTTCATCGTTTTTGATGGCGACGCCCGGACAAAAGCGGGATCGCTTCTGAAGGCGGCATTCCTGAAGAAAGAACCAGATGCCCCGCCCGAGAAGGTTGCACAGGAAGAATCGCGCTTCCTGCGTGCGCCGGTGGTCATTGCGGTTGTATCGCGTATACGCCCGGCCAAGCACCCACGATGGGAACAATACCTGTCGGCGGGTGCAGCCTGTCAAAACCTGTGTCTGGCGGCAAACGCCATGGGATTTGGCACCAACTGGCTGACTGAATGGTGCGCGTTTGACCCGCATGTTCACCAATCACTGGGGCTGGATGAGCGCGACCGTATCGCCGGATTTGTCTATATCGGCAATGTCGCCAAAACGCCGGAAGAGCGCCCGCGCCCGGACCCGTCATTACTGACCACATGGTGGAATGACAAATCCCCGCTTCAGCGCGGGGATTCATACGATAAGACCGAATTCAAACTGCCGGATTAGGCGACGCGGATATTTTAGCTGCCCGGGGACGGACGCTGATTATTTCTGAATGTTTTGATTGCCGACTCAAGCGCCTTGGGCGAAATCATTTCAACGCCCTTAATCGTCATATCCATATAACGGCGGGTTAAAGGCTGGAATCGTTCAGGCTTTTCATCCAGGAATATTTTATAGGCGGCTCCTGAAGCCACAAAGCAAGGCACATTGTTCATCACCTCGCGGCCCTGCGCCTCTCTGAAAGATTTCAGCAGCGGTAATAACTCGCCGTATACCGGGCTAACCTGTTCCCATGTGACTGTCTGATTTCGTTCTTTCGCATCCAGAAACAGCGCGGTGCTATGTGCTGTCGGCACGTAACCGGAACGATTGCACATATCGCCCATTGCCCGCATGAATGCCAGCTTCTGAACCGTATCAGTCCGTAAAGGGCTGTGCATCGGCAATTCAGACAAGTGCTGGTCAGCATCGACTTCCTGCATTGTTGCATGAGCTGTCATATTGCGCTTGGGACAGTGAGACGATTCATGTCCGATCAGGGCGGCAGCCAGTTCGCCATCTTCAAAAATCTGGTTTTCAATTGTAGAGGGTGGCGATTGCAGCATCTTGCCCATCATATCTCTCGCCGAGAATGGTTCCTCTGGTGCTTTAATCAGACAGTCAGCCTTCAGGAATGCCCTGATATCCGGATTTTCAACAGGAATGGCATAAGGATTTCCGCCGGAATCGCGCTGCGTATACATGATCATGCGGGCGAGATCAGCGTAAGCGGCACCGCGCTCGGCCCCTGCGGCTCTCAGCGCCATGATTGTCTGCCCGAGACTGTCGCCGGTCAGCAGTTTCACATGATCGCTATCGCTGGCCGCACGAATAAAGGCGCGTGCATCGTCCCTGTTCATGCCATGCCTGACAAGATACTCGCCTGCATCCGGCAAAGGGGGCGGCTCAGTTGCAGACACCTGTCCGGAAACCGCGGATAGTGCAGCACAGGCAAAGGCACTGATGTATTTCGATAAACTCATTTGCTGCGTCCCTGTTTCTTCTATCAAACAGGAAAACAGGGTCATTTTACAGAAAAAATTTCTGTCGCCTTATAAGCATCTGTAATTCAATGCTAATCCTTGATTGGCTTTAATGTGGGGAAGGCAATGACCTCGCGGATATTGTGCGAATTGGTCATCAGCATCACCAGACGATCAATACCCATACCCCAGCCACCTGTCGGTGGCAGGCCGTATTCAAGGGCCGCGACGAAATCATGATCAACCATCATGGCTTCTTCATTGCCATCTTCGCGTTGCGCGACCTGATCCATGAAACGGTCATACTGGATTTTCGGATCGTTCAGCTCGGTGAAGGCATTCGCCAGTTCCCAGCCATTGATATAGCTTTCAAAACGCTCGACCAGACGATCATTACCACGGTGAACTTTGGAGAGCGGTGAAATATCGAGCGGATGATCGATCACATGGGTCGGCTGGATCAGTTTATGTTCGACCTTCTCACCGAAGATCGCTTCCACGACCTGGCCCCAGTTCGCTTTGGGATCGACATGGACACCGATTTTCTTTGCGGCTTCATGCGCCTGTCCAGCATCCATCGGCATAAAGTCAATGCCTGTTTCTTCCTTAACCAGATCAACCATGCTCTTGCGCGCCCACGGGCTGGCAAGGTTAATCACCTGCCCTTCAAACGGAACCTCCAGCGTGCCATGCACAGCCATGGCGACTTCCTGCACGACCTTTTCCACCAGATCCATGATGTCGTTATAGTCTTTATAGGCGTGATACGCCTCCAGCATCGTGAATTCAGGATTGTGTTTGAACGAAATACCTTCGTTACGGAAGTTGCGGTTGATTTCAAACACCGCATCGGCAAGGCCGCCGACGATCAGGCGCTTCAGGTACAGTTCCGGCGCAATCCGCAGGAAGAATTCGGCATCCAGCGCGTTATGATGGGTTTTGAACGGACGCGCCGACGCGCCGCCCAGAATGGGGTGCATCATCGGTGTCTCTACTTCGATCGCGCCCTGCTGTTCCATGAAACGGCGGATGGTCGAAATGATTTTCGAGCGCATCAGAAGCTTCTGACGGCTTTCATCATTCATGATCAGGTCGAGATAGCGCTGGCGGTAGCGTTGTTCGACATCGGTCAGACCGTGATATTTTTCCGGTAGCGGCTGCAGCGATTTGGTCAGCACGTCGATCTGGGTCGCACGCACCGACAATTCGCCGCGCGGCGTACGACGGATCGTGCCCTTGGCGCCGATGATATCGCCAATATCCATAAAGCTTAGCTTTGCCAGTTGATCTTCCGGCATGCTGTCTTTGTGACAGAAAACCTGAATCTTGCCGGTCGGGTCATTGATGTCGAGGAAGAGCCCGTTATTACGCATAGCCATAATACGGCCTGCCACCGCGACATGAGTATCGGTTTCAGTACCGGGCGCCAGGTCTTTGTAATTTTCCTGCAACTCACCCGCTTTATGCGTGCGATCAAACTTGTGCGGATACGGATCAAGACCGGCAGCCTTCATCAAAGACAGCTTATGCTCCTTGGCTTCGCGCGGATTGGTAATCGCCGTGGCCGGGTTCTGAACTGCTGCTGCTTTGTCGCTCATAATAATAAGTCTCTTTGGGTGTGGTGTGTTTTTCGTATTACACGCCTATACAATAAGAAAAGTGAAGGAAAATCAAGGGGGATAGCGTTTTAAGTCCCATTTGCGGCAACACCTGAAAGCAGAAGCCCCGCGGGCCAATAAGCGCGCGGGGCTTCGAAGCAAAAACACAAAAACGAAGAATTACTTCTTCGCTACTTTTTTCTTTGCTGTGGTTTTTTTAGCAGCCGGCTTTTTCGCTGCTGTTTTACGAACGACTTTTTTAGCCGTTGTTTTTTTAGCAGCTACTTTTTTCTTAGCAGCAGGCTTCTTCTTGGCTACTGTCTTTTTAGCAGCCGGTTTCTTCGCAGTCGTTTTCTTTTTTGCAACAGCCATTTTGTTTTCTCCCACACTATGGCGTTAAGCCTTTCGGCCAAACAAAACATGTATCACCATCGATACAGTTAACAGATTATAATCTGACAAAATGAAAACAAAAACAGAAAAATGCATTTTTTTTCATTTTTTTTAAAAATTCTCTGGACAAGGTATCATCTCATCCAAGAATTGCAGACGACGATGAATCAATTTCGATGAATCAGGCATCAACTTTCTATCAGGACATACGCACGATGATCACGAACACACGCCCACATGAAAACGGCAACGCGATTTGGTTTGTGCTTGTGGCTG
>JAMHVA010000374.1:0-15566 GCA_035904625.1 Alphaproteobacteria bacterium
CCCAGCGCGTGCAGGTTCTGCAAGATGGCGATGGTGTGATTGATATCTTCCATGAAGACGGATTCCGTGACTTCCAGTTCCAGCATATGTGGCGGCAAGCCGGTTTCGCGCAGGACCTTCGAAGTGTAGGCAACGATATCGCTCTGGTAGAATTGCGCGCCCGACACGTTCACGGCGATACGGATCTCATGACCGCTGTTCTTCCACTCGACAGCTGTTTCCGCTGCCGTGCGCATCACCCATTCGCCGATCGGCACGATCAGACCGGATTGTTCGGCAATCGGAATGAACTCTGCCGGGGATATGAAATGGCCGCCCTCTTTGCTTTGGTCTGGCTTCCACCAGCGGATCAGCGCTTCAGCGCCGATGACCTTGCCGGTGTTCAGGTCGAGCTGGGGCTGGTAATACAGCAGCAACTGGTCTTTTTCCATCGCATCGCGCAGGTCGCGCAGCATCTGGAAGCGCAACTGTACCGCGCGGTCGAAATCTTCCGAATATTCCTTGATCGTGTCGCGGCCTTCTTCCTTGGAACGGTTCAGGGCGATATCGGCGTGTTTCAGAACCTGATCCGGGTCGATGCCGTCATCGGGGAATGTCGCGACACCGATCGACGAACGGATCTGGAAATTTTCGTTGAACACTTTGAACGGTTCAGCACGAATGACGCCGATCACGCGTTCGGCAACGTCACGCGCCGTGATGGTCTTGCCGGTCAGCGGCATGGTGATGGCAAATTCATCCTCGCCTGACCGCGCGACAATCGCCTGTTCGGGCAGCGATGCCCGCAGGCGTTTGGCGACGCCGCGCAGAATCGCATCACCGACATTGTGGCCCATCGAGTCATTGATGTCCTTGAAGTGGTCGAGGTCCATCGCGATCACGGCGTAACGCACCGGATTGTCCTGACCCTGTGCGCGGGCCATTTCATTGAGCTTTTGCAGGAAGAGCGTTCGGTTGGGGAGGCTTGTCAGCGTATCGTAATAGGCGAGTTTATGAATCTGGTCCTGTGCCGCGCTCTTGATCCGGCGAATATTATCGGCATTTTGCTTGATCAGCACCAGCGCGATATCGATGGCGCTGCCGATTTCGTCAGCGGGATTGAACGGGGAGCGTTCGACGCGTGGATTTTCCGGGTTTTCCGATGCGCGCATCAGGTTTGAACGCAGGAACAAAATCGGCTCCAGCAGCCAGTGGCCGAGCGCCATCATCAAAACGGTCGTGACGAAGGCCGACATCAGCAGCATCACAAGGATGGTTTGCTCGACGTAAGAAAATACCTTTTCCTGAACATCGGTGGTGTCGATCTTGGCCACGACGATGTAGGGCTTCTTCAACTCACGAATACGGAAGATCGCTTCGTATGACTTGCCGTCAGCACTTAAGTAAGGCCGCGCGGTGCCTTCGTTGCGCGCATCCAGATGCGTCACCATCGGATTACCGTAGCTTGCGAGCAGGTTAAAATCGAAGGAATAGATCGACAGCCCCATGACGCGGGTCGATTCGAAAATTTCAGCCGCTTCGGCTTGCGTGATCGGTGATGCCATGTTGCCGGTCATGCCGCGTTCGATATACGCGGAAATGGCCGCCGGGGTCAGCTGGGTGATTTCATGAAGGCGTTCCTGACGGTAGTCCTGAACGGTCATGCTCAGGATGCCGACCTGCACGGTCAGGATGGTCAGGAAGACCACCATCGTGATGCGCCAGCTTAAGCGACTTTTCCAGATTTGGCCCGGGGATCCGGCGAAGCGGCTGGGCGAGGCACTGCGCGCGCGGCGCCCGGTGGCAGCGTTGGCCGTTCTTTTGGCGGCAGCGGCACCGTCGCCACGCACCTTCTCAGACGTGGCGCTTCTCGCCATCGTTTGTTTTGTCGGTGATGCCATATTACGCTAGACGCCCTAAAAACCTGGTTAATACACTGACTCGCAACGCCAGAAACGCGGTTCCCCAACCACAAGTCTCCACCTCCCATTATAGGGGGGCATAGATTAAGAAGGGCTTTAAATTCGGCCTGAATCGGCGAAGGACGTTTTTCTAACGCGTTGGAATCAAACGCATTTTCATGGTATATCAAAAAAATCTAAAATAAAAGCCAAATAATGGGTTTTACTGATTTGTACCGGTCTTAAGCACCTGTTTTGAAAGCGGTAATTCAATACCCATTGTTTCCTTGAAGCGGACCGGCTGTCCGGAGGGCAGTCCTTCGATTTCGCCGTCGCGCATGACAATCTTTCCCCGTATGACGGTCGCAACCGGCCACCCCGTGACTTTCATGCCGTCATACGGGGTCCAGTTGGAACGGGATTTTTGCTGCTTGTTGGTGATCTCTTTCTTCGCTTTCATGTCGACGACCGTGAAATCGGCGTCATAGCCGGGGCAAATACGGCCCTTGTTTGCGATCTGGTGGACACGGGCGGGGCCGTAGGCGGTCAGATCGACAAAACGCTCCAGCGTCAGGCGGCCCGCGTTGACATGATCCAGCATGACCGGGACCAGCGTCTGGACGCCGGGGGTGCCGCTGGGGCTGGCCGGGTATTCCTTGGCTTTCTCCTCTGCCGTATGGGGCGCATGGTCGGAGCCCAGAATATCGATCAGCCCGTTGCGCACGGCCTGCCACAAGGCATCCTGATGGCGCTGTTCACGGATCGGCGGGTTTTGTTGCGCACGGGTGCCCAGACGCTCATAGCATTCGGGGGCGGCCAGCGTCAGGTGGTTGGGCAACACCTCGCAGGTTGCGATATCGCGGTTGGCGGCCAGTATTTCCAGCTCTTCAGCCGTTGAAATATGCAGCACATGAACGCGGCGGCCCATTTCGCGGGCAATCCGGATCAGGCGCGATGTGGCGCTGACGCATGATTCAGGCGAACGCCAGACCGGGTGCAGCGTGACATCGTGGCTGTCGCCGAGAATGGTTTTCTTGTTCTCGTTCATCATCATTTCGTCTTCGGCGTGGACGGCGACGATGCGTTTGCCGTTGGACAGGACAGCGCGGACTTCATCATCCGTCGCCGAGAGCAGGTCGCCCGTGCTGGAACCCATGAAAATCTTGATGCCGCAGACACCGGGGATGTTTTCCCATTCGCCTAAGTTCCGGGCATTCACAGCGGTGCCGCCGAAATAGAACGCATAGTCGCAATAGGCGGAATGGCTGGCGATTTCCATTTTCTGGGCGAAGGTTTCCGGTGTGGTGGTCAGGGGGGTCGTGTTCGGCATTTCAAAAATGGCGGTGACGCCTCCGGCGGCGGCGGCCATGGTGCCGTGCTCGATGTCTTCCTTGTGCGTGGCGCCGGGCTCACGGAAATGCACCTGTGTATCGATAACCCCGGGCAGGACGTGCAGGCCGCGGCAGGGCAGGGTTTCTGCGGCACTGGCCTCGCTCAGATCCCCCAAAGCGGCGATCTTTCCGTTCCGGACGCCGATATCGGCCTCTACGGTCATGCCGGGCAGGACGACGGTGCCGCCGCGCAGGATCAGGTCGAATGTGTCAGCCATAAAAAAAGCCCTTTCGCATCAGGAGGGGGATTCACGACAATAGGTAAACAATTTATGATGTTATAAATCGGTGAGCCGATAAATACACATAAAATTAAATAATCCGATCAAATAATTATGGGAAGATTGGGGTTTGTTTCACGATGAAGACGGTACGGGAAAGTCCCGAGCATCATTTCCTGACATTTATCGACAAGATCCGGCAGGATGGTTCGGGCTGGGTTGCGATCCATTGTGCGCAGTCGGAAACGCTGAACCATGCCGAGATGATCGAGCGGCCTGATCATATCCGTGCGCGGCTGCTGGAGTATAAAAAATCATGCGCGGCGCTGGGCGAAGAGATCAGCCGCAGCGCTGTCGATTTCTCGGATGCGACGCTCTACTATTTTACGGACGGCGACCTGTTGCTGCTGACCAATCCGGGTGGCGGGATCGAGGAAGACGATATCCAGCGGTTCTACCGCGAACTGGCGGCCAAACTGGGCGGGCGTTATTGCCGTTACGGCAGCCTGTCGCAGGATCTGTATCTTTATCAGCGGATGATCGACGAACGCTTTGTATCGGCGCGGCGGATGGTCGCTTACGAAGGGATGGCGGATGACGCCAAGACAGCCAGCATCCCGATCCGCCGTGACCGCCGTCGCGACAATCTTGTCCTGATCGTCGAGGATGACCGCTTCACGGCTGCGTTCGCGGCCAATATCCTGAACAAGGATTATGAGATCGTTCATGCCAAAACCGGCGAGGAAGCGATTTCCGGTTATATCGATTATGCGCCGGATGCTGTCTTGCTGGATATTCACCTGCCGGGATTAAACGGTCATGAAACGCTGGATGCCATTCGCAAGATCGATCCGGCAGCTTATGTGGTCATGCTGAGTGTCGATACGGTGAAAAACAATATCGTCGAGGCGTCAAAGGGTGGGGCGGCGGCATTCCTGAAAAAGCCGTTCACCAAGGACCGCGTTCTGGCGATGGTGCAAAAGTCGCCCTTTTACAAAGACAACCCCAACCGGCGGCACCCGGGAAAGTCCTGAAGGCGGCCCTTGCGGCACGAACCAGTTGCTGAAATCACAAAAATCATGTTCTCTGTAGGTTCTGTTGCAACGCCGAAAGAGTGACCGATGCCGACTTTTCATCTTCATAACAGCCTGACCGGGCGCAAGGAAGAATTCGTACCCGTGGACCCGCACCATGTGCGTGTCTATGCCTGCGGCCCTACGGTTTATAATTATGCCCATATCGGCAACGGGCGCATGGCTGTCGTTTTCGACCAGCTGGTGCGGGTATTGCGCCACATATATCCAAAAGTCACTTATGCCTCGAACATCACCGATGTCGATGACAAGATCATGGATGCGGCGAAAGAAACCGGCCAGCCGATCGACCTGATCACGCGCAAATATGAAACGATTTACAATGACGATATGGCGGCGCTGGGTGTTGCCGCCCCCGATGTGCAGCCGCGCGCCACCGAACATATCGCTGAAATGATCACGCAGATCGAACAGCTGATCGCGCGTGATCATGCGTACGCGACGCAGGGGCATGTGCTGTTTCATGTGCCGTCCTATCCGGCGTACGGCAAGCTGTCGGGCCGCAGCCGCGATGACCAGATTGCGGGCGCGCGCGTGGAAGTATCGCCGTTTAAAAAAGACCCGGCAGATTTTGTTTTGTGGAAGCCATCGACGCCGGAACAGGCCGGGTGGGATTCCCCGTGGGGTCGTGGCCGTCCGGGCTGGCATATCGAATGCTCGGCGATGGCGGAAAAGCATCTGGGTTTGCCGTTCGATATTCACGGCGGCGGTGCCGATCTGAAATTCCCGCATCATGAAAACGAGATCGCGCAAAGCTGCTGCGCGCATGGTCATGAAAACAATCCGGCGGCGTTTTCGCGTTACTGGATGCATAATGGTTTTGTAACCGTGGATGGCGAAAAAATGTCGAAATCGATCGGCAATATCCGCCTGGTGCATGATCTGATCGCGCATTATCCGGGTGAAGTCCTGCGCCTGACGTTGCTGTCGTCGCATTATCGTGCGCCGCTTAGTTTTACGTCGGATGCGCTGGATCAGGCGCGGCAGATTCTCGATAGCCTGTATCGTGTGCTGCACAGCCTTGAAGATGTCGATGCGGCGGACGCCGATTTGCCGCCTGCGGTTCTGGAAGCGCTGTGCGATGACCTGAATACGCCGCAGGCGATTGCCGTGCTGATGGAACTGCGGAACAAGATTGCCCATGCTGGCGCGGACAAGGCTTTACTGAAAGGCCAGTTACTGGCCGCCGCGCAGTTCATGGGTATCTTGCAGGAAGATCCGGCTGTCTGGCTTGGGTACGGGCAGGCACAGGAGGGCGTCGATGGTGCCAAGATCGAGCAACTGCTACTGGAACGTCAGGATGCGCGCAAATCAAAGAACTTCGCGCGCGCCGATGAAATCCGCAAGGAGCTGACGGGCATGGGTATAGAGATCGAGGATACGCCCGAGGGCACCAAGTGGCGCAAGGCGTCTTGATCAGGGCGTCTATCAGTTGCTCTAACGGGCGATGAGTACCTGATAGTAAACGTTATTGCCTGAACCGGAGTCGGTATAGCAACCGGCGGTTCTTCCTCTCAGGATGGAGGCTTCGTCGCTGATGACGGTGTTGTACGAATATGTTCCGTCAAACGGGACTGACAAGCCCGTATCGCTATCGGTCGGCAATGGATCGGTCTTTCCAGCGTAACCCAGTATGTCGTTGATCATCTGGCAGACTTCGGGCTTGATAAATGACACCAGCATCAATAACTCGTTGCAGTCTTCGCTGCCGCAGTCCCTGCCAACGCCTTCCACGGCATTTTCCCCGGTGAAAAAATAGAGGGAAATCGGATTGGTGAGGGCCAGCGCCGGGGGCGCGCGATAAATGACCCCGCCACCCTGCGGATTGAAAATTTCAGCCGCCGGATTGTTGTTATACGTCCCGTATGCCGGATTGGCGTTCGGGTGGGCGAAACTGAAACTGCCGAGTGGAATATTTCGCAGGCGCATCTGTCCCGCTGCCTTGGCAAGAGTATCGCCGTAAGCAATCACTTCCGATGCCGCCAGATGCGAGCGGTCTTCGGTTAGCGACTTGCCCCCGCCGCGCATGCCTTGCGACACTGCAAACGACAGTGCCGCCAAAAGGCCAATCGCGATAAAAATATAGAATATGACATTGCCAGATTCATTATGGCGCGTTTCGGAAGGTCGTATCATGTCCACCAGTCTATCAGACGCGGAATTTTTTGAAATCGGCTTCGTTTGAAACCGGGATATGCACGGGAATGGTCTTGGCCCCATGAGCGACCAGTGTCAGGAATGTGGCGCGGCCTGATCCGATTTCGACATTATCGATCATGCCGATCCCCAGAATGGGTTTCTCCAGTGCCTGACCGGATGACAGCGCCTGTTCGACGGCCTCGCGGCGGGGCTGTTCGTGGGCGGGTAGTTCGGCGGTCGATTTGATCCGTCCGTCCGGCAGCAGCCATTCGAACGAGAACAGCGACGACCGCCAGCTTTTCATCACCTTGTCGCAATCGACCGTGATCTCCATGTAATGACCGGCGCGTCCGGCGGCGACCGGATTGTCCTTAAATGTAAAATTTTGCGGCGGGGCGGATGTTCTGGCTGTCATGGCCGGTGTCCCTTGACAAATCTCTGGGCAATTCTCTGGGTCTTGCCCGTATTGTTTTGACCCTTGAAACAAAGGGCCGTCAGTGCCAGATTACGGGGGAATTGGAAATAAATCGTAAAGCCTTCATGTATTAGGGAAAATAGTGACTATGAATCATCCTGTCACACAGCCGCCGGAAGTATTTATCGTCGATGACGACGCAGACGAAGTCTCCTGCGACGGCGGCCATGGCGCGCTGGGCCATCCGCTGGTCTGGTACAGCTTTGATGGCCGTTCCCGGGTTGAATGCGGCTATTGCGACCGCCAGTTCGTCAAACGCTCGACAACTTGATCCCGGGCTTTTCCTGCTTATATAATTAACAAGACGGCGGTGCTGCATTGGGCGGGCTGCCGGTTTGTCATACTCGCTTCAGACGGAGGAGTTGTTATGAGTAACGGAAGAATAAGCCTGTTCGATCACCCTTTTTTCTTAGGGTTCGATCATTTCGAGCGCGAACTGGACCGCGTCAAAAAAACGTCCGACGGATATCCCCCTTACAATGTCGAACAGATCAGTGAAAACGGCTTGCGTATTACGCTGGCTGTTGCCGGGTTCTCGATGAAGGATCTTGATATCGAGCTTGAGAATAACCAGCTTACTGTTCGCGGCAAACAGGAAGACGACCAGCAACGCATTTATCTGCATCGCGGGATCGCCGCCCGCCAGTTCCAGCGCAGTTTCGTGCTGGCCGATGGTATCGAGGTGCGTGGTGCTGCGCTTGATAACGGATTGCTTCATATCGAGATGGAGCGCATCCAGCCCGAGAGCACGGCCCGCAAGATTGAGATTCGTCATGGCGGTGCTACCAACGGGAAATCGATCAGCGCGCCGCAGGCGATTGATGTTGAAGTCACCGGCAAGCAGACGAAGTAAACGGAAGGACAGGTATGTTTAGAAGCATCGAACAGAATGCCCAATTGTTGCGCGGTATCTCACCGCAGGATTTCCTGCGGCTGGGCGTTCAGCAGATTGCCTATATCCGCCCGGTGATCGTCAATCATGCGCCGGCATGGTCATTACATGCAGCGGATGGCACGGCACTGGCAGTCGAAGGGACGCAAGCCAAGGCCGAAGTTCTGGCACGCCAGAATGATCTGGAGCCATTACTGCTGCATTAGGAAACAGACTCGCGAAATTATCCCTTGCCTTTGTTGTCATCCCGAGCGCAGCCGAGGGATCTTATCAAGTTTAAACCGGGTCAGATCCCTCGGCTGCGCTCGGGATGACAGGTTGGGAGATTTTGTATAGATATAAGAAAAGACCGGCTCTACAACCCGGTCTTTCGTTTTTTACGTGACGGCGTTTAAGCCGCAGCAATCAGGCGCTGGCTGGAGTGTGTGAACAGCGCTTCGATCGATTCGGCATCACCGGCAGAACGCAAATCCTCGAGCAGGTCCTGATCGCGCATCAGGCGCGATATGCGCGACAGGCGGCGCAGATGATGCGGGCCGTCGCCACCGGGGGATAGCAGCATCATGATGATATCGACCGGATAATCATCGACGGATTTGAAATCCACACCGCGATTGAGACGGGCAAACGTAATGTGCGGCTGCGAGAGTTTCGGCAGGCGCAGATGCGGAATGGCCACACCCTCACCAATGCCGGAGCTGGCTTGTTGCTCGCGCGTGCTGAGCTGGGTAAAGAGCGTTTTCACCGGGAAGCCGGTGGCGGCTCCTGCTTTTTGCGCCAGCATCTCATAGACCTGTACGGTCGAGGCGGCTTTCAGGTCAGGGAGGATCAGGTTGATCCGTAAACGCTCGTCATCAGAAATGTACACAACAAACCTGCGTGATTCGGGTTTTACTTACGCGCATGAAATACAATAGTTCGCGCCGATGATCCAGCATGAACTTGTGAATCTCGCAAGTTTGAACATCTGGAAAATGAAAATAAAACAACCGGGTATTTATCAAACTAAAACGCCCCATTTCGGGGCGTTTTAAAATCATGATTATGTTATCGACGATCATCAGGCGCGTTTACGGGCCTTCGTCACGGCTTTCTTGGATGGCGTCTTCTTCGCGGCGGCGGTTTTCTTTTTCACCGGCAGCTTCTGCACCGTGCTGCGTGTCGACTTCTTGGAAGCGGCTTTCTTCGCCGGTTTTTTGGCGGCTGACTTTGCGACAGGTTTTGCCTTTGGCTTGGCAGCCTCTTTCGCGGCTCCTGTATCGACCCAACCAATATTGCCATCGGCGCGGCGATACACCATGTTGATGCCGCCATGCTTGGCGCTACGGAACAGGAATGCGTTCTGATGCGCCAGATCCAGCCTCATCACCGCTTCCGAAACCGTCAGCGTGGGGATGTTCGTCGTCATTTCGGCAATCACGACGGGGTCCGCACCCCTCGGGATATCGTCTTCATCCTTGTCGGAATCATTCGAGATCGTGTAATCGCGCGCTTTGAGCATTTCGATTTCGGGTGAACGCTCGATGCGTTCGTGGTGATCGCGCAGGCGGCGCTTGTAACGGCGCAGTTGCTTGGCGGCTTTTTCCGCCGCGACGTCGAAGGACAGATAGGCATCGCCTTCCTCGGCATCGGCCTGCACCATGATGTTGCCGCCGATGCGAATGGAAATATGTGCCCGCACGAGGCCGTGGCCGTGGCCTTCCTTCGAAAATGTTACGTTTGCGTCCGTTCCGTGATTGAAATATTTGCTGTTCAAATCCTCCAGCTTGTCGGTGACATGGGTGCGCAGGGCATCGCCCACGCTCATTTGTTTGCCTTGAACGGTGATATGCATGGCATTAGTTCCATTTCTTGGTTTTGGGAATTGTATGGATAGATAGGTGGGTGAAAGAGTTCGTTTTAGAATGCAATGATGTCCCTCCTCTTACCATCTTAGTCTCGAGTGTATTGTCAAATTGTTAATGACTTACTAAAGTCTCTACAGCATTGATATAGGTCAAGAATTAGCGCTGTCCAGCGTGGCTCTTCTTCATCCGGCGGCGTTGCACGGAGGAAGGAATATTCATCGATTCCCTGTACTTGGCGACTGTGCGGCGGGCGATGTCGATATTGTCTTTTTGCAGAATCTCGACAATCGCATCATCCGACAGCACAGCATCGGCCTTTTCCTCGTCGATCAGGCTTTTGATCTTCATCCGGATCGATTCGGCACTGGTGATCGATCCGTCGGCATTGGTGATCGCGGTCGAGAAGAAATATTTCAGCTCGAACAGGCCGCGCGGTGTGCCGATATATTTATTGCTGGTCACGCGGCTGACGGTGCTTTCATGCATGTCGATTTTCTCGGCAATGTCCTTCAGCGTCAGCGGTCTTAGAAATTCAATGCCGTACAGGAAGAACGGTTCCTGCACTTCGATAATTTCGCTGGCGACCTTCAGGATCGTCTTGGCGCGCTGATCGAGGGCACGGATCAGCCAGTTCGCCGAATTCAGCTGTTCGTTCAGGTATTCGCGCGATTGCTTGTCGCGGGCCTTGCCGGCGACTTCAGTATAATATTCCTGATTGACCAGGACGCGCGGCAACGTGTCGGTGTTCAGTTCCACGCGCCAGCCGCCGCCTTCGGACTTTGGAATGGCCTTCATCAGCACATCGGGAACAATCGTTTGCACGACCAGATGCTCGAACGCGCTGGCGGGGCGCGGGTTCAATGCCTTGATCTCGGCGACCATGTCGTGCAGGTATGTCTCGTTGACGCCGCAACGCTTGCACAGCGCGTCGTAATCATGGGCGCCCAGCAGCGGCAGATGATCCAGCAGCTTGATCATCGGCGCATCCAGCTTGCCCTGATCATCCAGTTGCAGCGACAGGCAATCGGCCAATGATGACGCGAAAATACCCGGGGGGTCAAACTGACGCAACTGGTTCAGGATATGGTCGATATGCTCAGGCTTTGCGCCGAGCCGTTCGCCCAGAATGGCTTTATCCATCCGCAGATAGCCGCTTTCATCGATCATCTCGATCATCAGCCCGCCGATCATGCGGTCGCGCGAATCCTCGAATGTCATATTTAATTGTTCGAACAGGTGATCGCGCAGGGTAATCTCGCGCGAGAGCGTGTTCTCAAGGCTCATCTCGCTGTCTTCGAAACTGCGGGCGCCACCGCTGCCCATCCGGTCCATCCCGGCATCGAAATCACCGCCTGACGGCTCGGCACGGGATTCAGCTTCGTTGCCGGTCCATGCCTGATCGAAATCCTGATCGACGTTGTCGCGCTCAGGCGCGGGGGCTTCGGATGGTTCCGATGCGCCGCCTTCCGGTTCTGCCTTCTCCAGCAGCGGATTTTGCGCCAGCTCCTCCTCGACGAAATCATTCAGCTCGACATTATTCATCTGCAGCAGCTTGATGGCCTGCTGCAGCTGCGGGGTCATGACGAGGTTTTGTTGCTGCCTGAGATCCAGGCGTTGGGTGAGATTCGAACTCATGCAAGAATTATACCATGAATCGCAGCATGGGGGAATCCGCGATTATGGGGGTATGGTTCAGTCTCTAGGGTGCTTTCGTCAGCGCCAGCTTTAAGCCCAGCGCAATGAAGACCGCGCCACAGGTACGGTCCACCCATTTCGATATTTTTAAGAAACGGTTACGGATCGCGGGCGTGGTCAGGAACATGGCGACCGCCGTGAACCATAATGTCACCATGACCGCGCAGGTCAGGCCGAACATGGCCTGAATGGCATGCGGTGTTTCCGGGACGACGATCTGGGTGAACAGCGCCAGAAAGAACAATGTTGCCTTCGGGTTCAGCAGGTTGGTGATGAAGCCGCTGCGGAATGCCGTGCCAGCGCTGATGGATGTTGTTTTGGTCTGTGTCGTCACGTCACCGCTGAAACCTTGCGAACGCAGAGCCTTGAACCCGACATAAAACAGGTAGGCCGCACCGGCAAACTTGATCACGCTGAACAGCATGACGGACTGCGCGATCAGGGCGGCAATCCCGATCATCGTATATGCCGCATGCACTAGCACGCCTGTGCCAAAACCGAGTGCCGTAAAGAAACCAGACAGGCGGCCATAAGAGAGGGCGTTACGCACGGCCACCACGAAATCAGGCCCCGGTGAAATCACGGCGACAGAAAAAACAGCAATCAGTGTCAGCCATTCGGCGATATAGGCGTGCATATCATGCCCCATAGGTTTTCAAGAGAATTAAAGCGAGAAGCCTTCGCCCAGATACACCTTGCGGACATCATCGCTGCCGACGATATCGTCCGGTGTGCCTTCCATCAGGACTTTGCCGTCATGGAGGATATAGGCGCGGTCGACGATGCCGAGCGCTTCACGGACATTGTGATCGGTGATCAGAACGCCGATATTCTTGGTCTTCAGATAGCTGATCAGCGCGCGGATTTCACCGACGGCAATCGGGTCGATCCCGGCCAATGGTTCGTCGAGCAGCATGAATTGCGGACGGCTGGCAAGCGCGCGGGCGATTTCGACGCGGCGGCGTTCACCACCGGACAGCGCAATCGCGGGTGTGCGGCGCAGATGGCTGATCGAGAATTCGGCCAGCAGGTCTTCGAGCAGTTGTTCCTGATCTTCCTGATTGAGATCCTGCGCCTGAACGACAGCACGGATGTTATCTTCGACCGAGAGGCCGCGGAAAATGGAAGCTTCCTGCGGCAGGTAACCGATACCCAGGCGGGCACGGCGATACATCGGCAGGCCGGTAATATCCTGACCGTCCAGCTGGACATAGCCGGAGTCGGGGTTCAGCAGGCCGCTGATGACATAAAAACAGGTGGTTTTCCCGGCACCGTTGGGGCCGAGCAAGGCGACGGCTTCACCGCGCTGAATCGTCAGGCTGACATCACGCAACACAGGGCGCTTTTTATAGCTCCGTGAGAGGTGCGTGGCGCTCAATCCCTTGGGAACGGCTTTCAGCTGGCGACGGCGGGGTTTTTTGGTTACGTCAGTCATAGCCCTGCATCATGCCTCGAAAGGCGAAAAAAGTCAAAAAAACCCTGAAAATCCCTAATAAATCAAGGCGCTGTCAGGCGGCCCGATGCGGGGAGCTGGATCGGCGGGGGTACCGATTCAGGACTGGTATCAGGAATGACGCGTGGCTCTGCTGGTGCCGGAGTTGGCGCGGGTGTAGGAGCAGGTGAAGGTGCCGGAGCTGTGTTGGCCGATCCGCCATCCTTGCTGCTGGGGTAGAAGACGCCCTTCACACGACCTGTGCTTGTGGTGCCGGTCTGGTTGCCGAACATGCGGCTGACATTGGTGGTCAGGTTGATCTCGGCGCGTTCGCCTTCCAGCACGTTGGGCCCACGGGTGATTTTCACATGGCCGGTGACTTCGGCGATGTTGGTGTCGGCACGGTAGACACCGCGATCACCGCGCAGGGTTTCGGTCGCGGTTGTGATGATGACGTTACCTTCGGCCTCCAGACGCTCCAGCTTGCGCTGGCCGTTACTTTGCGTGTTCTGTGAGAAGAAAGCGGAGGCCTTATCCGCCTGCATCTTGTCGCTTGGGCGGATAACGACCACATCGCCATAGGCGCTCAAACGTCCTTCGGTCACGCCATATTCGAATTTATCGCGGGCGGTCAGCGTCTGGTCCGGCGCGATCATTTTCAGTTCTTTGCCGGTCATGGTGGCGATGCCGGTATCCAGCTCATAGACAGCCTTGTCACCAAAGGCTTCATTGCCTTGCGATGTAATGACAACGCCATCTTCAGCCGTCATTTTGTAAATGTCGAAATTCGATTTCTCGCTTTCGCGGTAATCGGCGGTCAATGTTTCCGCATGAATGCTGACATTGCCTTGTGTGGCGACGGCATCGCCGCGAGCGACATATTTCTTGTCGTTGCGGTGCCATTCCAGCGTCTGGTCGGCGGTGATTTCCAGCGGCTTGTTTTTTTCACTGTTGGTTTGCGCGAAAGCGGGAAGCGCACAGCTCATCATCAGAAGGAAGGCCAGATATCTCATCATAATCCCTTTATCGAATCTTTCAGCACCAGCTTGGCCGGGCCTGTAAAAATAATCAGCTCGCCTGCGGATTGTGTATCCATTCCTGTGGCGTTCAGCGTGCCCGCCGGGCCGACGATCCTGACCGGCTGGTCGGTGCGAGTGATGCGGCCCTTGATATCAAGCATCAGGCGCTGCGTGTCCATGTCGTACCCGCTGTTATGTTTCACCAGCACGTCGCCATCCAGCATCAGGATGCCGCTATTCTGTTTGTAATTCCCTTTATGCGCGGTGATGTCCAGCTTGGCATTATTTTCCAGCGTCACATCACCATGCGGTTTGGTCAGCAGCAGAACATCGGGGTTCTGCGTGCTCTGCACCGCGCGGTCAGCGATAATCACATAGGGGTTGTTGTTTGAATCGGCGCCTTCAAAGCGCGGGTTGATCAGTTCGTTCTGGGTCACGGGCTGCTGGCTCTGCGCCACCGACTCAGGGGTGATCGGCGCAATCGCCTGCTCCATCTTCGGCCATGCCATGACGATGACGACGATAATGACAGCGACAATAGGCAGGATAAAGCGCAGGGCTTTGACCAGCCGCGAATGAAGCGGGTTATGTGTCACGCGGCGCTGACCGGTATGGATCAGGCGGCTGAGGCGTTCGGCCCGCAGATCATTCTGGTCATTGTCTTCGCTCATTCAGCGCCCTTTTTGGACAGGCGGACTTCTTTCCACACGTGGAGTGCAGACGGCAGGATCGAGAGGACGATGATCGCCAGCACGATCGGCAGCAGATATTGGTCGAGTTGCTCGGGCGGGATCAGGTTGCCCAGCCAGTAGCCGAGAACGGTGAGGCCCGCCGCCCACAGCAGGGCACCGACGGCGCTATAGATCAGGTACAGGCGATAAGGAACCTGCGCGACACCAGCGAGGAACGGCATGAAGGTCCGGACGATCGGCAGGAAGCGGCCCAGAATGATCGACATCTTGCCGTGCTTGTCGAAGAAGCGCTGGGTCATTTCCAGATGTTTGCGCTTCAGGAAGCGCGTATCGCCGTTCTTGAACAGGCGCATACCGACGCGCTTACCCACTTCGTAACCCAGAATGTTGCCGAGCATGGCGGCGATGAAACAGCCCACGGCAAGAATAATCAGATTCAGGAAGCCTTGCGCGGCGATGACGCCTGCCGTGAACAGCAGGCTGTCGCCCGGCATGAAGAAACAGAAGACGATGCCGGTTTCGGCAAACACAATCCCCCAGACGCCGAGATAGCCCAGGGATTTGATCATCGGAATAATGTCGAAATGCATGATTTTCTATCCTGTTGTTTTATCCTGTTGTCAGGCTACGCCGGCCTGCAGGCAATCCTGCAGACGGATCAGGCCCGCGAGCGTACCGTTATTCGTGACGGTCAGACATGTAATTTGCGATTTAAATCCGGTCAGCATCATGTCGACGGCTTCCACCGCCAGCGCGCTGGCCTCGATTGATTTCGGATTGCGGGTCATC
>JAMHVA010000375.1:0-7756 GCA_035904625.1 Alphaproteobacteria bacterium
GTGTGCCGTTGTGGTATGCCGTCGGCGTACTGATCACATTTTCCCCCGAGATTGGGCGCGCGATGGGCATCGACGAACCCATACTGGTGGCCACCGCCCTGCCCCTTTGTTATCTGGGCATCACACTGGGCGATATCGCCAGCGGCCTGATCAGCCAGAAAATGCAAAGCCGGAAAAAAGTGATTGCGCTGTTTATCAGCATGGCCGCTGTCGCGTGCGGCGGCATGCTGATATCCGGCCCCTATCTGGATGCAACTGAATTTTACGGTTTCTGCCTGTTCATCGGATTTTGCATGGGGTATTGGGTTTTGATGCTGACCACCGCCGCCGAACAGTTCGGCACCGACATCCGCGCCACCGTCACCACATCGGTGCCGAATTTCGTGCGCGGCACAGCCGTCATCTGCACATCGGCGTTCGTTGCGCTGAAAGGATATGGCGTGGTTGAGAGCGCCTTATATGTCGGGATCGGCGCGTTTGCACTGGCCTTTATTGCGCTGGCGTTTCTGAAGGAAACATTCCACGACGATCTCGACTATCTGGAGTCCGAAAAAACCTAGGACGGTTGTATACGCGGTGCAGATTGCACGATGATCGTATGGCCTGCCGTATCCGTCGCCGCCAGAGGTTTCAGCCCTTCCGCTGTGACAGCAAAATTATTTGTCAGCACTGCCGATGCGGTTGCCGGCTGGGCGACCGATCCCGTCCGCAGCACCGGGGGCCGATCGGCGGTTTGCGGCATCGTCACAGCCGCGCCATAGGTCAGTGCCGCGCTGAGAGCCGATCCGGCCAGCGTGCCGGCTGCAAATCGCTGGCGGGTGCGATCCCCGCGCAGGTTCGATACGGCTTCCGATACGATCTTGTTCGTCCCCGTCGCCATGAAAACACAAGCGGCCATGCAGGCACTGATGACAGACGCCAGCCCCCCGGTCAGCATCGAGGTCAGCGCCACAGCCGCGCCGCCTGCTGTGGCGGCTGCGACACTGGTCACCGCGTTCAGTTTGCGGGTGGATGCCGCCAGAATTCCGACACTGGCGACTGCCGCCGCGATACCGACGCTCAGGGGTCCGCCCAGCAAGACCGTCCCGGCGGCGGCCAGCCCCGGAATAAGAGACGCTGCCAGCCCGCGCGCAAACCCTGTTTCCGGTGTCGCTGATTTGTCTTTTGTCTGCGCTTCTGGCTGATACATCATTTTTTTATCCCTATATGTTCTTGTTTTGCTAACTTTGGAGGAGATTAGACAGTCTTTCAGGTTATGTCAAAATTTGGAACAGCGGGCCCGGATAGGCCGTCCAAACCATGGACAAAGGGCAAGAATCTCGCCATTGTGTGCCGCATGAACCAGCCACAAACACAGACAATCCCTGACGATGACGAGATCTTTCTGGTTGACGGATCGGGTTATATTTTCCGGGCGTATTACGCCGTGCCGCAGAACCTGACCAACCCGCAAGGGGTGCCCGTGGGCGCTGTGCTGGGCTTTTGCAACATGATGGTCAAGCTGCTGAAAGACCTGCAAGCTCCTTATGTCGCCGTGATCTTTGACGCCGCGCGCAAGAATTTTCGTTACGACATTTATCCTGAATATAAAGCCAACCGCAGCGAGACGCCGCCCGACCTGATCCCCCAGTTCGGCCTGATCCGCGAGGCCACGCGTGCCTTCGGTCTGCCCGCGCTGGAGATGGAAGGGTTCGAAGCCGACGACCTGATCGCCACATATGCCCGCGAAGCGCTGGCACAGGGGAAAAAGGTCACAATCGTCGGGTCCGACAAAGATCTGATGCAGCTGATCCGCGAAGGCGTGCGCATGTACGAACCGATCAAGGGGCGTTATCTCACCCTTGAGGATGTGCAGGACAAATTCGGCGTCACGCCAGACAAGGTTGTGGACGTGCAGGCGCTGGTCGGCGATTCATCGGATAACGTGCCGGGTGTCCCTAGTATTGGCGCGAAAACCGCCGCGCAACTGATCAATGAATATGGCAGTCTGGAAGAATTGCTGGCCCGGATTGACGATATCAAACAACCCAAACGCCGCGAAGTTCTGACCGAGAATGCCGCACTGGCGCGTCTATCGAAACAGCTGGTGACATTGCGTGATGATGCGCCGATCCCGCTTTCGATTGAAGAGCTGCATACGCACAAACTGAATACACCCGAACTCGCCGCATTCCTGCAGGCGCAAGGGTTCAAATCCGTCATATCGCGTCTGAACGTGGCCGATACCGGGCCGAAGCCCGCAACGATTGCGCCATACGAGGGCGCTGTTACAGCGATTGCTGTGGCTGATGCACCTGTGCCAGCCGATAACCAGAGCGCGCTGCCGCCGACCTCTGCCAACCAATACGAACTGATTCAGGACCGTGCCGCGCTGGAAGCCGTGATCACCCGTGCCTACGAAACGGGAACGCTGGCAGTGGATACAGAAACCACCGGCCTGACGCCCGCAAAGGCGGAACTCGTCGGCGTTTGTCTGAGCGCAGAACTGGGCAAGGGTTATTATGTTCCCGTCGGACACCGCGCCCCGCCGCAGGATCTGCTGGGCGGTCCGACGGAAGACATCAAACAGATGCCATTGCAGGACGTCATCGATCTGCTGAAGCCGGTTCTGGAGGACAAACGCGTCCTGAAGATCGGGCACAACATGAAATATGACTGGCAAATGATCGCCAAGCACGGCGTGAAAATGACCCCTGTCGATGATACGATGTTGATGTCATACGTGCTGGACGGCAGCAACCACGGCCACGGCATGGACGAACTGGCGGAACTGTTCTGCGGCCACAAGAATATCGCCTTTGAAGATGTCACCGGCAAGGGCAAAAACCAGATCACGTTCGATCTGGTGCCGCTGGATAAAGCCCGCGATTACGCCGCCGAAGACGCCGAGATTACACTGCGGCTGTGGCATATCCTGAAGCCCCGTCTGGCGCAGGAACAATGTGTTCGCATTTATGAAGATGTCGAACGCCCGGTCATTACGGTGATCGCCGAGATGGAGCTGGCCGGGATCAAAGTCGACCCGGCTGTACTGAAAGAACTTTCCCAGGAATTCGGCAAGAAACTGATTGCGCTGGAGCAGGACATTTACAAACTGGCCGGGCATGAGTTTAACGTCGCAAGCCCCAAGCAAATGGGCGTTGTTCTGTTCGAGGAAATGGGTCTGCCGGGCGGCAGCAAGACCAAGGGTGGCGACTGGTCGACGGCCGCCGACGTGCTGGAAGATCTGGAAGCGCAAGGGCACGAGATCGTCAAAAAAATTCTGGAATGGCGTCAGCTCTCTAAACTGAAATCCACATACACGGATACGCTGCAGGAACAGATCAACCCGGCCACAGGCCGCGTGCACACATCATTCCACATGACGGGCACCAATACAGGCCGCCTGTCATCAACCGATCCGAACCTGCAGAATATCCCGATCCGCACGGAAGAAGGCCGGCGTATCCGCAGGGCGTTTGTTGCCGAGAAAGGTCACAAGCTTCTCTCTGTCGATTATTCGCAAGTGGAGTTGCGGCTGGCCGCCGAACTGGCGGGCGTGAAAGCCCTGCAACAGGCTTTCCGCGATAAAGTGGATATTCACACGCTGACCGCATCGCAAGTATTCGGCGTGCCGATCGATCAAGTGACGCCCGACTTGCGCCGTTCGGCCAAGGCGGTCAATTTCGGTATCATTTACGGTATATCGGGATGGGGGCTGGCCAAGCAATTGGGCGTGACACCGGGTGAAGCGAACCAGTTCATCACCGCGTACCTGAAGAATTTCCGCGAGATTCAGGATTATATGGAAGCGCGCAAGCAAGAAGCCCGCGATCTCGGGTATGTCAAAACCCTGTATGGCCGCAAATGCATGATCGGGTATATCCATTCCAAGATTCAGGGGCAGCGCATGGGTGCCGAGCGTCAGGCGATTAATGCACCCTTGCAGGGCACCGCCGCCGATATCATGAAGATCGCGATGGCACGCATGCCCAAGGCCTTAGCCGATGCCGGCATGAAGGCGCGGATTTTGCTGCAGGTCCACGATGAATTGCTGCTGGAAGTCCCCGATGACCAGTTGCAGGAAACCGCCGATGTCGTTCGTTATGTGATGGAAAGCGTTGCCGATATCGGCGTGCCGCTCGACGCCGAAGCCGGATGGGCCGATAACTGGTCAGATGCTCACTAACCGGCTTTAAGGCAGCAGATACATACCCGCGCCGACGATATGGCCGGTCTTGTTGCTCTGGACGAGCGCCGCATAACCTTTGCGCGCGGGATCGATTTCAACAGCCAGAGACATCTGCCCCGTCTGCGCGGGCCATACGCCCATATTCTGTGCCGCACTGACGATATTCATGTACGTGACGGCTTTTCCTTTGTTGCGGCCTTCGGCAATCGACAGCAAATGAGGTTTGTCGAACGTCATCAACCACACGGTGTCTCCGATATCATCCGTGGACGCATCGTCCTCTGTCGTGCCGGGCAAGGTCCATGAGAGGGTCAATCCCTGTGCCGAGCGTTCCAGCTTCATCGGCAGCACGGGTGCTTCTTTGCGGGCTTTGTCTATGGCTTCACGGACACTTTCAACCTTGTAGCCGACAACATCGGCGTCGCCGTTCACAATCATCTGCGGGGTATAGTTCGGCCCGGCCCCCAGAACCTTCATGTAATGATTTTGCCGTTCCGTGCAAAAGGGCTGTGCCAGCGATGATAGTTTTACATCGAAATAATCGACGTGACAGGCCAGGCCGATCACATTGTCATCCTTGATCAGGTCAGCAAAGAGCCGGTCGGCTTCCGGGCAGAAAATGCAGGCCTGAGACGAAAAGAGCTCCAGTACCAGAGGCGCTGCGGCAACGGGTGTCAGCGCTTCCTGCTGTACACCTGTCACGGGGGCGGCTGACGGAAGGTCCTGAGCCTGTGCGGGCAGTGCGAGGACGCACATCGCCACGGCATACGTCAGATTCTTTAACGAGAGATTAAGTGTCAGTCTCATACAATGAAGATAGGCCTGTCTGCTGGTTACAATAGCCAGAATCTAACATACTGATAAAAAAGAACAAATGGAATGAGGGATAAACACACAGGGTCTTTTGGTTTTTCTGCCTCGCTGCTGGCGCTGGCAGGGCTGGCGTTCCTGATGACCGGCCATACGCAACATGCCGGGGCCGCCGATCAGGTCTATAATATGCCCCCCACCCCGGTTTCACAGAAGATTGCGCCGGAACGTAGCGGCACGATCGCCAGCGGACAGGATACGGCGGCCATTCAAACCCTGATCAAAAGCCAGCTGGAAGCGATCAAGAAGCGCGATGCCGAGACGGCGTATGCCCTGACGACCGGCGCTTTTCACAAAAAATACGATACAGCCGGGGAATTCCTGACCGGTATGCGTTTTCATTTCCGCCCGCTCTATAATCACGAATCGTTCCGGTTCCTCGACCAGTCGGAAACCCAGACGGGTGCCCTGATCCAGCGGCTGGAAGTCGAATACAGCCATGGCATGGCGCCGACAGTCGTCATTTATCGTCTGCAACGTGATGATGAGGGTGAATGGCGGGTCGATTCCTTCTCTATTGTCGATACCGACGAAGGGCAGCCGATCTAGCTTAAATAATATACTGTGCCGCCGCTTTGTCAGCCAGAATGGTGACATTGCTGATTGTCTGCAGGTAACTGGCAGGAACATCAACGGTCACAGGACCCGTCAACGCACGGGCAAGAATGTCTGATTTGCCCGCACCACTGGCTAGAACGATGGTATGACGCGCAGCCGCCAGATTCGATAACCCGAGCGTTATGCCCCGGCGCGGAACTTGGTCTTCCCCACCCCAGTAACGGGCATTCGAACGAATACTCTCCTGCGTCAGTTCAAGAGTGTGTACACCAGACTCGAAAGCGGTACCCGGCTCGTTGAATGCGATATGGCCGTTACTGCCAATCCCGACGACAGCCAGATCCAGGGGGCCGTTTGCCAGCAACCACTCATTCATCTGCCGCGCTTCCACATCGGCATCCGGAGCATCGCTGGCAAAGCGCATACGGTTTTCCAGCGGCACCGATAGAGGATCGAGGCATTCTTTCGCCACCCACAAAGAGAACAAGCGCGGATCATCGGGCGGCAGACCAGCATATTCATCCAGACCGACAAATCGCAGAGTGCGCCACTGGGGCCGGTCACGATATTCCGCCACCAGCGCCCGATACATGCCCCGCGGCGTCATGCCGGTCGGGAATGTCACCAGCGGTTTCTCCAGCGATTCAATCGTTTCCACCACCAGCGATGCCGCCCGCAGGTTGAATTTCTGTTCGCTTTCAGCAACGATGATGCGCATCCCGGATGACATAAATCTACTGCCCGCCTGCTTTCTGTTGTTCCAGAAGCGCCTTCACATCCGCAAGTTCGCGGCGCATGGCGATAATATCTTCATGCATGGTCAGACCGCCGCTTTCATGATCTTCCCGGTCATGGATGATATTCATCGCGTCGACGATCACGCCGATAAACAGGTTCAGCACGGCGAATGACGTCACGACGATAAAGACGACAAAGAAAACCCACGACCACGGGAAAACCGCCATCGTCGGCATGGCGATTCCCTCGCTCCACCCTTCGAGTGTCATCAGCTGGAACAGCGTGAACATCGATGATCCGATATCACCAAAGAGCTCCTGCAGCTTCGGATCGTCGGCATGGCCGAAAATCTGGGTCGCCAGTACGGCGGCGACGTAATAGATGATCAGAAGGACGGACAGGATCGACGCCATGCCGGGAATCGCCTGCAACAGGGCCGACACAACCCGGCGCATGGAAGGGACAACCGACAAAAGACGCAGTACGCGCAAAACCCGCAGCGCCCGGAAGACCGCCAGCGGCCCGGAAGCCGGAACCAGCGAGATGCCGATAATGATGAAATCGAACCAGTTCCATCCCGAACGGAAGAATGCCAGACGGTAAGCGGCCAGCTTGAGCACGAGTTCCAGAACGAAGACCCCGAGGATGGCCTTATCCAGCATGTGAAGCAAAGTCCCATGCTTTGCCATCAGCGCATCGTCGGTTTCCAGCCCGAGAATGGCCGCATTGACCAGAATCAGGGCTGTGATCGCGAAGGTAAAGCGGGGGTGTTCGACAAGGGCCTGCAGCCGGGACATCGTCATTGTTCCTCTTGTAATTCGTTGTCGGCCATCATAATGAATAGTTCAGGTTTCACATGCAAGGCACACAGCCGGGATTAAGAATTATGTCCGCACCGCAAAAACACCTCGATATGCCCCTGACATGGGATGAGATCAGCCTGCACGCGCAATCACTGGCGCTGAAGCTTGCCGATAAAGGTCCGTGGAAGGGCGTTGTCGCGATTACGACAGGCGGCATGGTTCCAGCCTGCATCATCGCCCGCCATCTGAAAATCAAACACATCGATACGCTGTGCATTTCCAGCTATGACGACCAGAGCCAGCGTAAGGCGCAGGTGATCAAGGCGGCTGACGCCGGGGATGGTACAGGCTGGCTGGTGATCGATGACTTATCCGATACCGGGAACACCTTCCGTGCCGCGCGCGCCCTGATGCCGAATGCACATTATGCCGCCCTTTATGCCAAACCGGCAGGCGAAGATGCCGTTGATACCTATATTATGAGTGTCAGCACGGATACATGGCTGCATTTCCCGTGGGAGACGAACGAAGCGAGCTATATCGCGCCTACCGCGAAATAAATTTACATAATTATCAATTCATCTCGTAATCATGCCTTCTTTTACCGGAATCAGAC
>JAMHVA010000376.1:0-7234 GCA_035904625.1 Alphaproteobacteria bacterium
ATTTTTCAGTGCGGTCTCGGGCAGATCTTTCGCATGGCCGCCGCCCTTGATCCCCATGAAACGGATCGCGCCAAACGCCAGCAAGGCCTCGCCGGGGGCGACATCGACTGCATTCAGGCGCACAGGGATGGACGGCGCGTAATGTTTCAAGAGCTGGCCCGGCGATTTCACATCCTGACCGTGATCGCCGAAATCATATCCGACATCGCATTCCAGAACATCGGCGATCTGTTCCGCCGTAATCGCACCCGGGCGCAGAACGACAGGCTGATCGCGGCTGAGATCCAGCACCGTTGATTCCAGCCCGACATCGCACGGCCCGGCAGCAAGGATCAGGGAGACCTTCGTTCCCAGTCCCTCCGCGACATGCTGCGGCGTCGTGGCGCTGACCTGTCCCGAAACATTCGCACTGGGTGCCGCCACAGGAAGACCGGATTCACGGAGCAACGTCAGTGCCGCCGGGTGCGCCGGAACGCGGATGGCCAGCGTCGGCAGACCCGCACTGCACAGATCGCTGATGGCGCAATCGGCACGGCGCGGCAGGATCATCGTCAACGGACCCGGCCAGAACGCCGCCGCCACAGCCCGGGCGCGTGCATCCATCGTGACGTATTGTTGCGCGGCGGCGGCATCCGGCACATGAACGATCAGCGGGTTGAAACGTGGACGGCCCTTGGCTTCAAAAATGCGGGCAATCGCTTCGCCGTCCAGCGCGTTCGCGCCGAGGCCATAGACTGTCTCAGTTGGAATGACAACAAGGCGGCCCGCACGCAGCAAATCGGCGGCCTCGCGCAGGGAATCAGGAGATACCGCTTTCAGATTTACGCCGGACGCGGCCACAACTGTCCCCCTGTCAAAGGTCTGGGCACACCTGTCGTCGTCGGCAAGCTGAGCGGCAGCTTCAGGAACGAACGCACCGCCAGCCACGCAAAACCTTCGGCCTCGATCCCGTCGCCGTTCCAGCCCAACAGATCAATATTCTCGACCGGGACTTGCAATTCCTGACGCAGGCCGTTCATCAGCGTGCTGTTATGGCGCCCGCCCCCGGTCACGTACCATGTCAAAGGCGGCTGCGGCAGATGACCGAGCGATTTGGCAATCGATTTGACCGTAAAGGCCGTCAGCGTCGCCGCGCCGTCCTCAAGGCTGATGCCATCCATCACACGCAACGGCCACGCATCGCGATCCAGCGATTTAGGCGGCTTCTGGATGAAATAGGAATGGCTGAGGAACTTTTGCAGTACCATCTTGTTCACGGTGCCGCTGCGGGCGATCTTGCCGTCATCATCGAACTCAACACCGGCATAACGCTTCACCCAGTCATTGATCAACGCATTGCCCGGGCCTGTATCAAACGCGATCACTTCGTTATTCGCACCCAGATAGGTAACGTTGGAAACACCGCCAATATTCAGGATGGCCACCGGCTTGGGCAGATGGTTCGTCAATGCCTGATGATAAAGCGGCAGGAATGGCGCACCCTGCCCGCCTTCTTTTACATCGTTACTGCGGAAATCATTCACCACATCAATTCCCGTCGCGCGCGCCAGCAATTTTCCATCACCGATCTGCCACGTAAAACGATTGGCAGGATCATGAAATAAAGTCTGGCCGTGGAAGCCGATCATATCGATCTGTTCCGGTTTATGACCCGTCTTCGCCAGCAGTTTCTGGATCACGGCGGCATGCGCCAGTGTCATGTCCTGTTCCACCGGCTGCACGCGCGGGTCGTTCTTGTCCCGCACGCCCAGCAAGGCGCGCAAACGGTCGCGCAGATCGGTGCCATAGGGGAGCATTTCAAACCCGAGATTGTCGATGAACGAATGACCGTCCGTCCGGAGCAGGGCGGCGTCGATCCCGTCCAGCGATGTCCCTGACATCAGCCCGATCACGGTATAGATTTTATGGTTAGTGCTTGGCTTTTGCATGACTCTCTGCTATCAGAAAAATTCGTTGTTTTTCAAGGATAATGGACATTATGGCCGCTGTAAAATCCGATTTTTTGAACGTCATGCAGGAACGCGGGTTTTTCCACCAGTGCTCCGACCTTGAGGGCCTGGATAAAAAGCTCTGCGAGGGTGTTCAGTCGGCTTATATCGGCTTCGACGCCACGGCCAAATCCCTGCATATCGGCAACCTGACCGGCATCATGATGCTGAAATGGTTTCAGGAATGCGGACATAAACCCATCACCCTGATGGGCGGCGGTACATCGAAAATCGGCGACCCTTCGTTCAAGGATGAAACGCGCAACCTGATGACCGACGAGATCATCAGGGACAATATGGAGAATATCCGCACGACCTGTTTTGCCCAGTTCCTGAAATACGGAGACGGAAAAGCCGACGCGCTGATGGTCAATAACGATGACTGGCTTTCGAAGCTGCATTACCTTGAATTCCTGCGCGACTATGGCCGTTACTTCACCGTCAACCGCATGATTTCGTTCGACAGTGTCAAGACGCGTCTTGAACGCGAAAGCCCCCTGACACTTCTCGAATTCAACTACATGGTGATGCAGGGCTATGACTTCCTCGCCATCCACCGCGAACACGGCACCATCCTGCAAATGGGCGGTTCCGACCAGTGGGGCAACATCATCAATGGCGTCGATCTCGCGCACAAATCAGACAAGGTGCAGCTCTTTGCCCTGACCGCACCGCTGTTGCTGAACTCGGCCGGTGAGAAGATGGGTAAAACCGTCGGCGGTGCCGTCTGGCTCAATCCGAATATGCTCTCGCCTTACGATTACTGGCAATATTTCCGCAACGTCGATGATGCCGATGTCGGCAATCTGCTGGCGCGCTTCACCATGCTGCCGATGGACGAAGTCAGACGCCTTTCGGCTCTGCAAGGCTCGGACATCAACGAAGCCAAGAAAATTCTGGCGCATGAGGCGACCAAGACCAATCACGGCGAGCAAGCCGCGCTGGATGCGGCTGCGACAGCGCAGAAAGTGTTCGAACAAGGCGGCGTTGGCGGTGATTTGCCTAGCATTACCGTTGAACGTGCGCGCCTGACGTCAGGGATTGCCATTCTTGACCTGCTGGTCGAGGCCGGATTTGCCGCATCGAAAGGTGAAGCCCGCCGTCTGGTTCAGGGTGGCGGCATACGCTGTAACGACAATGTCGTGAACGATGATAAATTTGTCGCCCGGGAATCCGATCTGACGGATGATGGCTATATCAAGCTGTCAGCCGGCAAGAAACGCCACGCGCTGGTCAGGGTATAAACTCGGCTAACGGTTCACGCCTTGCGGTTGCGCGGGCTGATCCCGGCGTGATGGTTGCCTCTTCGGCGCGGGTGGACCCATTGAATCAGGTGCCCGGTCGGCTTTTTGCTCTTCAAAGAAGATGCGGCGCAGGATACCCGGCGTCAGCGCAGAGAGCGGATTCACCGTGACCGTGGGTGTCTTCACCGGCCCCTTCACCGAATAAGTTGCCGCGATCAATGCGCCCTCGCCCCCTGTCAGCAACGTACCGATCAGCGGAATATTGCTGATGAAATCATTCACGAACGTCACCGGCACAACCGTGCCACCCACATCCATGACGTCTTCCTTCTTGTCGATTTTTCCTTCGAAAGTCAGGCCGATCGACGAACCCGATGTACGGCCATTGCGCATGTAATAGACATCGCCGTGGCGACGGATCACCCAGTCGAAATCGGCTTGCAACTGGCTGAACGCAATGCCCTGCCCGCTGAGCAGTTCGCGAATACCGGTTACACTGAGCGCCCCGACAAGCTGGGCCAGCGCGGGCGCTTTCACAACTTTGAAATTGGTAATTTCACCAGAACCGCGCAGAAGACGGCGACGTGTGTTGCGTTCGATCACCTGTTCGCCGTAAATCTTCATCTGGCCGCCTTCGACGTTCTCATAGATATCGAACGCGCGCAGCACGGAACCGGCGTCTTGCGCCTCCAGATGCACCGCCAGCTTACCCGATTGATCGGGTTTCAGGCGCAGGTAAAGCGGCCCGGTGCCCGCAACCGCATCCAGTTCAAACTGGTTGATCTCCCCCGTTTTGCCCATATCGAGATACACCTTGGCCTTCTCGATCAGGCGAGCGGGATGCGTTCTCATCCGCGCGACATCAGCGCTGGCGATGATGGCCGGTCCGGCATAAGGAGCGTCGTCTTCGCCGCCCTTGCCCATGAAAGGACGAGCATCGAAGAAAGCGCCTGTGGCTTTGAGCTTCATCGGTCCGTTCGGGACCTGTTCGAAATCAAGCGCCACGTCGGTTTCCGCCAGACGGGCACGGGCGATCTGGCCCCGGCGGAGAATCGCCTGTCCTGGCGCACTGTCAAACAGCAAGCGTCCGTTCTCCACCTTCAGATCCGGCGTCGTGACCGTCAGGCTGGCGATTTCCGTCAGACGGCCTTTGTCCAGCAGCACCGTGGCGCTGGCCGTACCGGCAATCCCCTCTGGCTTTTCGTATTCGAACGGCTTGACCAGCAGTTTGACATTATCTACCGCACCGTCAACCTGCACGTCCGCCTTGCCGCCCTGCCTTTCCGTGTACACCACATTCACGAACGGATCGCCCGCCAGCCAGTCTTCAAGGCCTGCGCCAAAGACCTTACGCAATTCATAATCAGCCAGAATCCCTGCCTTGGCCTGAAACACATACGGCTTGCCATCGGAATTGAAGAAGGCGTGAAAATCAACTTTCGTATCGCGGCCCTGCAATTTTGCCGGGCCCTTGATGGTGATCTCGCCTTTATCGACTGCGACGTCGATGCCGTTGCCGCTGACATCCAGACCATTGATCAGCCCGGGCAGCAGGACATCCTGCGCTTTGGCTTTTGCCTTCACCATCACTTTTTCGACGGGCAGATCACGCAAGGTCGGGAACGACACATCGACGTTCAGGCTGGCCTGTCCCTTGACCTGATCGACCCTGATTCCCGCTTTTTCCGCGTCGAAATGGATTGGCTCCTGCTGAACATATTTGATAACGCTTTTCACCGGGCCACTGAGGTCGGCATTGATAAACGCCTCACCCGGGTTATCCGAGGTCAGCTCAGTGATTTTGACAGTGGCCTTATCAACCGACAGCTCGTCAATCTGCCCGCCCGCGATATCGATTGTCAGCGTATCGTGCTCGACCCGTCCGACACCGTGAGCATTCGACACAGGAAGCATGGGACGGTTATAATTGACGTCCATATTCTCAATCTTGGCATCTGCCGTCAGGCCGGTGGCGCTGACATCCCATCTTGACTCGGACCCGGCCTCGCCGGCGACGCGGTTGGCCTCGATATTCAGGTTGACCACACCGTCGTAAAAGCGTCCTTTGGTCAGGCGTTCCTGAAACCAGGAACGGGCAGATGTATCATTCAAGGCAGCCGGCCACAGGTGCCCCAGCGTTTCAACCGGCAAAGTTGGCACCTCGAGCTTGAGCGGGGCAACCACTTTATCTTTCGTGATACTGGCCTGCGTCGAGGCGATCAGTTCGATCCCCTGCGCTTTCAGGGTCAGGTTGTCGAGCGCCAGCGTTCCTTTTTCATGGTCATAGTCAGCTTTTATCGACACTTCGTCATAAAGCACCGGTTCTTCATAGGCTTCGGGGATGGACAAAAATCCCTTCTGCGTCGTCAGGTTCATACCCACGCGGCGGACCTGAAAGCGCGGGTCCGTAATCAGGGTCAGGTCGCCGTTCAACACGATCGACTGGTCACGGAACCATGACAGCGCCTCGACTTTCTGCGCCAGCGCATGCGGGTCGATATCCTGCAGGTGGATATTGAGAACGAGGTCGCTCATCCCCGGGTTATAAATCGCATCAGCCACAATGACGGAAGAACGGTTTGCGCCACCCGGCAGTTGCAGCGTCGATGAAATCACCAATCCCTCGCGGTCGCGCACAAGGGAGAGATCAAACGGCGAGATATACCATGTCACGCCGAGGATATGATCTTCAACAACCAGCCGCGCATGCGTGATCTGGAACTGGCGCAGCAGGGCCAGCGGACCCCATTTGCGGCGATCCTGATCATTGCGCGACAATGCCTCGATCACCGTTTCAAGAACATTCGTCTTCTCCTGGTCGAGGTGGTTTTCCGGCTCCTCGTCGTTCAGCGATAACTGGAAGGTGTTATCGGTGCTGCGATACATCCGCACCGATGGCTCTTTCAGGTTCAGCGTCACCGGGCGGATATGACCGAAGAACATCGGGCGCACCGCGATGCCCATATCCATTTCCGCGACCTTGAGGAATGAATTGCCATGACGCAGGAGATCAACCTGACGCAAGGTCAGCACCAGCGGGCCGCTGATCTGCGGCCATGACAGAAAGGCCCCTTCAATATCGGCGCTATACCCCGTATCGCTTTCCTTCAGCGCGTCTTCGACGTAATCGCGGGCAAAACCAAGATCGAGCGGCCCGGTGGTCAGGCGCCACATGAACCCGCCCGCAAGCAGCACCAGCAACCCCACCGTCACGGCGAGGATTTCGATCATCAGGAATGTCGAGCGTCCGCAGACGCGCAGAAACGAAAACTTCATAATTTACAATATGGAATATAGCCGCCTTTGCCTCTTTCTTTTTACCTCATTGATATTATTTATGTAAGTCTGGATAAGGAGATACACACCATGGCCGAACTGAAACCGGGGAGCAAAGCCCCTGATTTTACATTACCGACAGATGGCGGCGCGTCCGTGACGCTTTCCGCGCTTAAAGGGCAGGCTGTCGTCGTTTATTTTTATCCCAAGGACGATACATCCGGCTGTACTCAGGAAGCCTGCGATTTCCGGGACAATCTGACAGCGCTCAAACGACTGAAGGTTCAGGTCATCGGCATTTCCAAGGACAGCGTTAAAAAACATGACAAGTTCAAGGAAAAATACGAATTAAATTTCCCGCTGGCATCGGATGAAGACGGCAAGGTTTGCGAGAAATATGGCGTCTGGGTCGAAAAGAGCATGTATGGCCGCAAATATATGGGCATCGAGCGTGCGACATTCCTGATCGATGCCGACGGCAAGATCGCCCATATCTGGCGCAAGGTCAGCGTCACCGATCATGTAAAAGACGTGCTGCAGGTCTTAAAAGAGCTGAAGAAAGCCGCATAATAAAAAAGCCGGGATCATCTCCCGGCTTTTCTACGAATATCAAAAAATTTACGCCGCTTTCGCGATCTGGCGCACGACTGAACGACCGCAACCGGCCTTGTTCAGGTGGTCGTGAACATGCGATGTCAGAACATCGACATGATCGTTGAAGAAGTG
>JAMHVA010000377.1:0-5167 GCA_035904625.1 Alphaproteobacteria bacterium
CGCTGGCCGAAGACGTTCGTGACTGGAAGAAGAAGCTGACGCCCTCCGAGAGAAACCTGATGACGCAGATTTTCCGCTTCTTCACACAATCCGACGTGGAAGTGAACAACTGCTACATGAAGCATTATTCCCAAGTATTCGGCCCCGTCGAAGTGCAGATGATGCTTTCCGCATTCTCGAACATCGAGACCGTTCACATTGCCGCGTACTCGCACCTGCTGGATACGATCGGCATGCCGGAAGTCGAATATTCCGCGTTCCTGCAATACAAGGAAATGAAAGACAAGTTCGATTACATGCAGAACGCGTCGATGGCATCCCGCCGCGATATCGCCAAGACGATGGCGATGTTCGGCGCTTTCACCGAAGGCCTGCAGCTGTTTGCGTCGTTCGCGATCCTGATGAACTTCCCGCGCTTCAACAAGATGAAAGGCATGGGCCAGATCGTGACGTGGTCGGTACGTGATGAGACGCTGCACTGCCTGTCGATGATCAAACTGTTTAATGCCTTCATTCACGAGAACCCAGATATATGGGATGAGGACCTGAAGCGCGAGATCACCGAAAGCTGCACCACGATTGTCGGGTTCGAAGACAAGTTCATCGACCTCGCGTTCGAACAAGGCGAAGTCGAAGGCCTGACACCGCAGGAAGTGAAGGATTACATTCGCTATATCGGCGACCGCCGCCTGCAGCAACTGAATCTTGAGCCTGTATTCGGCATGAACAAAAATCCGCTGCCGTGGATGGATATCATGCTGAACGGCGCCGAGCACACCAACTTCTTCGAAAATCGTGCTACCGAGTATTCCAAAGCTTCGACGCAGGGCACATGGGAAGATGTGTTCTCGGAAGACGTGTTTCAGGGCAATTACGCAAAACCGGCGGACGACAAAACCGCCGATGCTGCGGAATAGAGGCAGCTCCCATCAAACAAAAAACCCCGCCATCTGGCGGGGTTTTTACTGATCTATTCAGCAGGAGCCTGAGGGGACGCGGCCTGATCACGTAAAATCTGCCAGGCCTTTTCACTGACCCATGTGCAGCCACCGGGGCCAGAGAATTGCCACGCCCGGCCATTTTTCTGGTCAAACAGATACTCACCTTCCTGTCCCACCTGAAGATCCGGGCCCCATGTCTTGAAGAAATGAGAGAAGCGGGCATCGAACGTGCGCGGCATATCCTGCGGTCCCTTGTAGAGATCGATGACTTCAAATGTGATGATGTCATCCTGTTCGCTCGCATTCTGAATGAACGGGATATGCATTGCCGTCTTGATATCAATGATCTTTGCCTTAACGATCAGCTGGTTCTGCGGAACCCTATCTTCAGCACCCTCAACAGACGCACAACTCAGGGCATATACCGGTGCGGATGCAAACGCGAGAATAACAAACATACATAAAGCCAGATATTTCATGATCAGGGCTCCTTCCCCTTTTTGATTGTTGCTGCCGATAAGACGGTATGGCAAATAGAATCCTTGGAAGATATTTTTCCACCTCCAACACATTGATCATAAATAATATTATGAATTTATGGCGATATCCCGGCCCATAAAAAAAGCCCCGCGGTCTTGCGGGGCTTCAATTCAGAAAAAGATCAGGCCGCCATTTTCTTCCGGGCCGCAGAGTGAAGTTCGACCCAGCCTGCGAATTTATCGATAAACCCTTGCAGAAATTTTCTGGTGCCTTCGTTTACGACGTTATTGTCGGCATCGAAATACTCATCCTTGTACCCGATATACATTTCCGGCTGACCCATGGTCGGCATATCGAGGAAACCGCCGGTGATCGCGCGCAGATGATTTTGCGCCACAGCCGTGCCGATGGCACCCGGCGATGTACCACAGATAGCGGCAGGCTTGCCCACCCATGAGCTTTTGCCGTAGGGGCGTGAGCCCCAATCGATCGCGTTCTTCAGCACGCCCGGGATCGAGCGGTTATATTCCGGTGTGATGAACAACACGCCGTCAGCGGATTCAATGTCGCTTTTGAGTTTTGTGACCGATGCCGGGACGCTGGCTTCCAGATCCTGATTGAACAGCGGCAGCGACCCGATATCGACGAAGACAAATTCCATTTGTCCGGCCGCCAGCTTTTCCAGCGCCTTGCCCAGCTTCTTGTTATACGAATCTTTACGCAGGCTTCCGACAATGACGGCGATTTTTGACATGTTTTTCTCCTGTTAAAACAAACTCAGACAGATGTAGGCGTTACTGAGGGTTTATCCAGTGCCGTGAGTGCTTTCTGCGCCAGAAAAACCAGATAGAGCCAGACAAAGTAATAAATAAAGAATTCCACCACTTCACTGGCGCGGCCAAACAACACAATATGGGTGCCGCCGCCAACCTTGTCAGAGATCTTGATGAACAGCACAATTGCCGCGACCGGAATCAAATGCCGGGACGGGGCGATCAGCTCCAGCCATGCCGGAAAGTTTTTCTTGCGGATGCGACGGTACAGAGGCATCAGCAGACCGCCGATAATGACGCCGAGTTCCAGCAGCAGGCGCGGCTTCTGGTCCAGCCATGATGACGTGTTGTGAAAGTTGGTTTCATTCTGATCGTTGATGCCTGTCCAGTATTCGGGCGTATTCCAGTTGAGGGAATGCTGACCCCAGCTGATCTCCTCCCCCGTCACATAAAAGCACCCCATCACGGCAACCAGAGCCCAGACGCTGAGCCAGACAGGCGGCTGGAACCGTAAGGTCAGCAGCAGACGCAAAGCCGCAAGCAGGGCCGGCAGCAAAACCACGCATTGCAGTATTTCGACAGGACCGTTTTCGGTATGCAGGCGCGTATAGAGAGGCTCCGGCACGAAGGCTTCGACCAGAAACTGCGAGGCCAGACACAGCAGAGGCAGCCAGAGGCACCAGAAATTTGTGTGGTGGTATATAGAACGATTGAGCATGGTAGGAGGGAGATTAACGCGCAAATCCCTATGCGGCAATCCCGATCAGCCCGGCAGCCATTCTTCGAACGTCCTGGGTTTCTTTCTGTTTTCACAATTCATGACGACATGAAACAGATAGGACGTATCGCGGCTGCGGGCCAGACTGACCAGATGCTGCGTTTCTTCATCAAGCGCCTGACCGGGCAGAAACCCCGTTGTCAGCAGGCTGATACGCCGTTCATTACGACCGAGATGATCCGCCATATAAGACGCCGTGCAACGGTCAGCCCAGTTCAACGTGTCCCCGCGCCAGTTTTCCGGCGATCCCGGCGGCTTGGCGCGCGCGATCCGTTTTGTGAGTTCCGCATAATAGGGTTCGGCATCGGGCGAGAGAGATTTTTTGCCGTCATCCCAGATCTGATAGCCCCCCACTGCCGCTGTAAAGCCCACCAGCAAGGAGATTACTGATCGTCGGGTCGATTGTTTCACGTTATGGCTCCGGTTTAAAAGTCAGCCCTGAATATACATATATTCTGTAAAATATTCAAACTCGAGGTCCCCGGAAATAACAAACCCCGCGGTAACGCGGGGTTTGTCGTCGTCGGAGGAAATTTTAAACAGACGATTATTCTGTTTTGGAGGGCTCTTTCGGAGCGTCTGCCGGGATCAGAACCGTGTCGATCACATGCACAACGCCGTTTGCAGCCACGATGTCGCCGGATGTAACGGTGGCTTCACCGATTTTCACGGCTTCACCTGTACCGTCAACTTTCAGAACGTCGCCGCCCAGTGTTGTCAGGTCGACGGCTGCGCCTTTTGCATCCGCGCCCGCGACCTTACCGGCCACAACATGGTGCTTCAGAACGGCTTGCAGTTTCGCCTTGTTTTCAGGCTTCAGCAAATCGGCCAGGACAGCCGGGTCCAGTTTCTGGAACGCTGCGTTTGTCGGCGCGAACACTGTGAACGGACCTTCAGCTTTCAGGGCTTCTGTCAGTTCAGCCGCGGACAGAGCGCTGACCAGCGTGGTGAAATCCGGGTTTGCAATTGCCACGTCAACAACCGTTGCCGTAACAGCGGCTTCTTTGGTTGCTTCTTTCACTGCTTCTGCAGCCGGGGCAGCTTCCATCGCGGTTGCAGCGGCAGCCGGTGTTGTTTCGGTTGCGGCATGGCCATGATCTTCAGCCGATGCCGGTGTTCCAAGACCCAGTGCTACAACAGCCACTGTCCCGAGGATGAGTTTCTTCATATTCAAAGCTCCTTGCGTGTGAGAATGAGAATGCAAACAATCTGGATTGAGTCCTCCTTGCTGTAAAGGGGAGTCGTGAAATCTGCTCACGATATCAAACTGTTGTCTAAAATTTGCCACGATCCTGACACAGTTCACGCACGCCCGTTTTCATATCGCGCTAATTACAACATCTTTCCGTCATCCGGCACTTGTGCATGATCTTGCGGAATGGATTAGTCAGGGGGCAGCGAATCAGATAGAATCAGAAACAGGAACGGTTCTTTTAAGGTCACTTATTGCCCTCACTTCATGAACCCCACGTTTTGGTCGTGCGTTCCGGTGCCCCGCAGAGCAGCACCAGAGAGTTCCCTGTCACTTTAAATTCCGGCACTTACGGTTACCTTCCGAATCCTCGCCTGTCGCTTCCCCGCGTCAGCAGGTTGTTTACGTCTGTCCTTCCCTCAACCTTCACTTCAGGAGTCTGCCATGTCCAAGAAGCCACGCCGCACAAAATCCCATCAACGGCCTGTGAAGGAAGGAAACGTCATTCATCCGGCGTTCGATGATCTCGACTGGCACCCGCTGGATGATGCCATCGACGATACGCGCGACAAAAAATTCGTCAAGAACGTCAGGGCCCGCACAGCTGGCCAGCAGGAGCTGATGAATGCCATCAATCACTACAACCTGACGCTGGCGATTGGCCCGGCCGGTACAGGTAAAACTTATCTTGCGATTGCCGCCGCCGTTGAACGCCTTGAGAAAGGCGAAATCGAGCGGATTATTCTCTCGCGCCCCGCGATGGAAGCGGGTGAATCGATCGGGTTCCTGCCCGGTGATATGCATGAAAAGATGGCCCCGTACCTGCGCCCGCTCTATGACGCGCTAGGCGACCGTCTGGGCGGCAAGCGTGTGCGCCAGTTGCTGGAAGACGGCACGATCGAGATCGCGCCTGTCGGTTTCATGCGCGGACGCACACTCAATAATGCATTCGTGGTGATCGACGAAGCGCAGAACTGCACCTATCAGCAACTGAAGATGCTGC
>JAMHVA010000378.1:0-1824 GCA_035904625.1 Alphaproteobacteria bacterium
CCGTCATGCACGCGGCCTGTTGCTGACCGAGCAAGGCGAACTGCTGCAAAAGGCCGCCAAGGATATCTTTGGCAAGCTGGCCATGATTGAAGGACAACTGGTTGATTCACGCCAACTCCCCGAAGGGCCTTTGCGCATTACCACAACTGAATTCATCGGCTCCAGCTGGCTGGCCCCGCGTCTGGCGGATTTGCGTCATGATCATCCAGACATTCAACTGACACTGCTGATGGATGACCGTGTTCTCAACCTGTCGATGCGCGAGGCCGATGCCGCCATTCGCCTTTACAAGCCCGAACAGCCCGACTTGATCCAGCGTCATCTGGCAACGCTGCACTTCCATATCTACGGCAGCAAGGCGTATTTCGAGAAAAACCCGAAACCGACCGAACCCAAGGACCTGCGTCATCACGTTCTGATCGGTTACCCGGAAAACACCCCGCAGCCCTTTACCGATTCAAACTGGCTGTTCCGCGTCGCAGGCGTCGACCCACAGGAGCATAACAACCTGATCATGCTGAATTCCCTCTATGCTATCCGTCAGGCCGTCGAGGGCGGTGCCGGACTGGCCATGCTGCCGGATTTCATGGCGCAGGAGAATCAGATGCTGGAAAACGTCCTGCCTGAATTGCAGCCGGTCAGCGTCGACATGTATTTTGTCTACCCTGAAGAGCGCCGTCACTCCCAAAGACTTGCCATATTCCGTGACTTCCTGCTGAAACATGTCGGAAAAACCAATTTTTGATAAACGCGCGGAAGTAAAATCTGACATTTTGAGAACTGGCGCTGGATGAACCGCCCATGTCCAGAGCAAAATATTGCGTGCAAAGCATTGATTATAAATGAATTTTTTAATAATTTTAAAATTCTTCTGATATGCATTAAATGCATAACCATCATGCATAATTAGCTATAGCATCCGAACCTCGTACCAGTATATAAAGCCGCCATCGACATTCCGATGTCGATGGGATCCTTCGGGGTCCTACGTCTCCCAGACGTGAAACCTCCCTGTTCAACTCGCCGGGTCATATGACCCGGTTTTTTTTTGCTTTTCTCCCCGATTATTGGATTTCGGCCCTGCAGTGTTGCACCGCAAGCTGACTTTTGGCCGGAACTGACGTATAATTATCAATAATTACAAATACTTCTCAAACAACGGACAGAATGAGTAGCACTTCCCACCAGCAAGACCAGAAGACGACAGTCGCCTTATTTACATATGGCGGCGGCATGCGTGGCCTGATCCCCGCTCATATCATGTCGAGAATCGAAGAGATGACCGGCCTGCGGATGGCCGATATGGTCGACATCTTTACCGGCCCCTCGACCGGCGCGATCCTGAACGCGGCCATGACGCTGCGCCACCCCGAACACACCAGCAGCCCCCGCTTCCGCGCCCGCCACATGGTGAAGTTTTACGAGCGTGAGGGACACAAGATTTTCCCCGCCGACCGCTTCCGTGAATTTCGCGGGATCGTTCACGATTTCAACAACCGCACACTGAAACTGAACCAGTTGAACTGGCTGTTTCGTCACGGCCACTACGATCCTTCAAATCTGGGGCGGGCACTCAAGGCCCTGTATGGCGACGCGCGCCTGTCGGACTCGCTGCGCACGCTGGTGGTCCCCACATACAATATCGACGGCGAGCAACTGAGGCTGCTGGAGACAGGCGATGGTAACGACTGGATCGTGCGTGGCCGCACGTCCCCCAGCGATTACGGCGGCCATGCCTTATGGATGAGTAATATCCGCCACATGCCACAAACAGGCCCCAGTCTGCGCACGCCCGATGTCAGCATGTATGATGCTGTCATGGCC
>JAMHVA010000379.1:0-8695 GCA_035904625.1 Alphaproteobacteria bacterium
CCATCCGCTGTCACGGGCGCTCGCATCCTTTTGTGCGCCCGGCACCGGGGCGATCGAGGTTGAAGAAATCCCCGGGTCTGGATTGCGGGCAAGCATCGATGGCCGTGAAGTTCGCCTCGGGCGGCGCCTGTGGGCGACAACCCTGTTCCTGCCCGACGATATGCCGCAGGCACAGGAAATCGTGTTGGGGATCGATGGGCAGGCCCCGGTCAGATTTCTCTTCCGTGATGAATTGCGGCCCGATGCACGCGCGGTGATCGACGTGCTCAGGGCGCGCGGGTTGACCCTGCACTTGTTGTCCGGGGATCGTGCCGATATTGTGGCCTGCATGGGGCAGGCACTGGATATTGCCAGTGCTCACGGCCAGATGACGCCGGATGACAAGTTCCGCTTCATGGAAGATCTGCATGCGAAGGGCCATAAGATTATGATGGTGGGCGATGGCATCAACGATGCGCCCATCCTTGCCGGGGCGGATGTATCGATTGCGCCCGCCAGCGGCATCGACATCGCCCGCCGCGCGGCGCAAGTCGTGTTTACCGGCGATAGACTCAAACCCGTCATCACGGTTCTGGATATGGGGCGGCTTTCCCGGACACGTATTCGCGAGAATTTCATCATGACGATTATCTATAATGTCTGTGCCATTCCGCTGGCGGTTGCCGGTTACGTGACCCCGCTGGTGGCGGCGCTGGCCATGTCGTTGTCGTCGCTGGCGGTCATCCTGAACGCGTTCCGCCTGCGGAGGGCCGCATGAGTGTTCTTCTTTACATGATACCCTTGGCCCTGATTCTGGGCCTGATCGGGCTGGCGGCATTCATCTGGAGCCTGAAATCAGGTCAGTACGACGATCTCGACGGGGCGGCCCAGCGCATCCTTCTCAATGATGATGACGAGCCGCCCGCGTCTTGATAAAAGTCAAATACAGCGTGCTATGACCCGTGCATAGTCGCTACGGTGATAATCTGGTCATATGCGAGGATAAAATGACAGTCTTGAAAAGAACATCTCTGGCCTGCACGGCCCTCGGTTTGTTAATGCTGACGCAACCGGCATCGGCGCAGGATCAAAGCAATATCTGGGCCAAGGAAAACTGGCAAATTCGCGTGCGCGCGATTGACGTCATTCCCGACGTCGATTCATCCGTCAATATCGGCGGCGAGGTCGATGCCGATAACGCGGTCGTACCGGAACTGGATATCTCCTATTTCTTTACCGACCATATCGCTGCTGAACTGATTCTGGCGACGTCGAAGCATGACATGGATTACACGGGCAATGTCGATCTGGGTGATGCCATGATCCTGCCGCCGACGCTGACATTGCAGTATCACTTCACGCCCGATCAGGCTTTCAGCCCGTATGTCGGTGCCGGTGTGAACTACAGCATGTTCTATAACGAAGATGCCGCTGCCGGGTTTACCGATCTTAATGTCGATAATGGCTTTGGTCTGGCCCTGCAGGCCGGTTTCGATTACTGGCTTGATGAACATTGGGGCCTGAACGCCGACGTGAAAAAGATATTCCTGAACGTTGATGCCACGCTCAACAATGGCGCGATCCGTGCGGATGTCGATCTTGATCCGTGGGTTGTGGGCGCTGGCGTGTCTTACCGCTTCTGATAGTTTTTCTGTGTACGACTCGCGTAAAGAAAGGCTTCTTCCGGAAACGGAGAGGCCTTTCTCCTTATCTGTCTCAGAATAAAATGAAACTAGGTTGATGTGGCGTGACGGCCCGCGCCTGTGGTGATTTTCTGGTCGAAACAGGCGGCAGCCAGCCGGGCGGACTGACGCATCAGCGCATGCACCGTACCATCGCCGGATATTTTGACCAGCCCGTCATGGGCCAGCGCGTGCAGGCCTTCGTAGCACCCATCGAAATCATGATCGCTCATGTTCAGTTTGCGGGCCTCGGCGAAGGGATTGACGGCCAGATGACACATCATCGCTTTGATGATATTGCCGCGCAGACGATCATCCGGGGTCGACTCATAAAAACGGCATACGGGGATGTGACCGCCCTGCAGACGCTCCCGGTACGGGGGAAGATGCGCCTCGTTCTGCACATAAATCGAATCCAGACGGCTGATCGCGCTGGCGCCCAGTGCCAGAAGATACGGGGCGTTGTCGTCGGTATAGCCCTGAAAACTACGGTTCAGGGAATTGTTCTGCAATGCCTGCGTCAGATTGTCTGTGGGCTTGGCAAAGTGATCGATTCCGATCGGGATATAACCAGCGTCTTCAAATATGGCGGCGGCCTCTTCGAACAGGTCGATGCGTTCCTCCGGCGACGGCAGCTTGTCCTCGGGCAGCAGCCGCATATGCTTTTTAAGCCAGGGTACATGCGCATACCCGAACAGGGCGATGCGGTCTGGATCAAGGCTCAGCGCCTTCTCGGCGGCGTCACGCATAGTACCTGTATCCTGATGGGGCAGGCCGTACATCATATCGATATTGATATGATCGATTCCCTGCTCCCGGCACATCGAAATGACATCCCTGTCCAGTTCATACGTTTGAGGACGGTTGACCGCCTCCATGACGTGCTGATCGAAATCCTGAATGCCGAAGCTGGCGCGATTGACATGCCCGTGGCCATACGCCCTGACCTTGTCTTTATTGACATTGCGCGGATCAATCTCGATCGCAGTTTCTGCCGTGGCGCTGAAATCAAAATGATTGCGCAACATCTGAATGAATGAGAGGAAGTCCGCGCTTTTTAATATCGTCGGTGACCCGCCGCCGAAATGCAGATGGGTGACATTCAGGTTCTTGTCCCGCAGATAGGGCCACAGCATGCTGAATTCGCGTTCGACCAGCGATAGATATTCTTCAACCGGACCATAACGGTTGACAACCCGGGTATGGCATCCGCAAAACCAGCACAGGCGCGGGCAGAAAGGAACATGGACATACAGCGACAGCGGACTGCCGGCGGGAATACGGTCCAGCTGTTCTTCATACCAGCCCGCAGGCGGCGTCGACTGGAAATGCGGCGCGGTCGGATAGCTGGTATACCGGGGAACCATCCGTTCATGCTTCAGCAGGGCCTGTTTCATCGCTGTATTCATGAGGCATTCTCGCCGCCGCCGCGTGAATTGACATTGACCATGATCAAATCTGGCAGCCATCAGGGTGTGCCGCAAAACAGCCCAGGCTGGGTGTTGAATAAGGCTTTGTTTTTACATGCTCTTTCTGATCAGGGTGATGTGTAAGGGGTCGGAGTATGAAAAATAATCTTTTCCACGCGCGGGCCGCGGGCAGGATCGGGGCGTTTGCGGGGTTCTTGAACAGGGTCTGCGGAAGGTATATAAGAAGCCCACTCCGACACTTACAGAAGGCGATGGGTATCATGTCCCAACCCAAAATTCAGCAGCCGCAGAACGCCGTCGCCGAACATCTTCATTTTCTGGGGCGCCTTGTCAAAAATCCACGAAATGTGGGTGCCGTTGCGCCTTCCGGCCCGGGGCTGGCCCGCGCCATGGTGTCGCAAATGGATATGGGGATGGACGGGCCTGTTCTCGAACTGGGGCCGGGGCCGGGCGCAATTACACGGGAACTTCTGGCGCAGGGGCTTACGCCATCGCGCCTGACCGTGATTGAACGCGATCCTGATTTCGTCGATCTGATCCGCAGCCGGTTCGAAGGCGTCAATGCCGTTCACGGCGATGCATTTGCCTTCCGCAAGGATCTGGAAGCGCAAGGGCTGCCGCCGTTTGCTGCCATCCTGTCGGGCCTGCCGCTTCTGAACTTCCCGCTGGAACAAAGAACCGCATTGTTGAAAGATATCATGGCGACGCTGAAACCCGGTGCGCCCTTTATCCAGTTTTCTTACGGCCTGAAAAGCCCGGTTCCGGCGATCCCCGGCGTCAATGTGCGCCACGCGGCGTTTGTCTGGAAAAACTTGCCACCGGCCCATGTCTGGGTTTACCGGCAGGCGTAATCAGAAAGATTGATCTTATTCGATCGGCAGGGCTTCAACGGGTTCGGCCACGTCGTCGGCATGCTCTTTCTCGAGCTTGCGGTAATACCGGACCGAGAACGGGATGCTGGCGACATAGGCCAGACCGACGAATGTCAGCGTCGGCCACGGAATATGCACAAGCGCCGCGATCAGCAGCGCCGTTGCCGCCAGCAGCGGCATGCTCATGCGCGAGGGGATCAGCAGCGATTTGATCGAGAATGTGGGCACGCGGCTGATCATCAGCGATGCCACGATCATGACCCATATCCCCACCAGCGGCGACACATAATTAAACTGGCTGAAGAATTCATCGTACTGCATCCACAAGATTACCGGCAACAACGCCAGACCGGCCCCGGCGGGGGACGGTATGCCGGAGAAAAACTTCTCTCTCCATTTCGCGCCTGATTTACGCTCAATGTTAAAACGCGCCAGACGCAGTGCCGTCGCGCTGGCATAGAAGATCATGGCGACCCAGCCGATCTTGCCGGATTCTTCCAGAACCCACGCATACATGATGATCGCGGGGGCGACGCCAAAAGACAAAAAGTCGCACAGGCTGTCGAGTTGTGCGCCAAAGTCGCTGGTCGCCTTCAGCAGGCGCGCGGTGGCGCCGTCCATCGTATCCAGAATGGCGGCCAGCAGAATGGCGAAAATCGCCTTTTCCCACTGCATGTTCAATCCGAACTGGATCGCTGTCAGTCCGGCCGCCATCGCCATCAAAGTCATCATGTTGGGGATCATACGGTGAAGCGCGATCTGGCGCGGCGCTTCGTGCCCTTGCTGTATCTGTTTCATTTTGTTCTTCAGTAAAACGACGCCCATTAAGATAACTCTTCTTTGCGGTTAAAGCATGCTTATGATGACTGGCCCTGACGGTCTGCGCCGGTGCTGCCGATATCGGCCAGAACCGTCTCGCCGCCAACAGCGCGCTGACCAACACAAATCTGCACCGGAATGCCGGACGGAATATATGTATCAACGCGGCTGCCGAAGCGGATAATGCCGAAACGGGAACCGACGCTGACGGCTTGCGCCTCGCTCAAATCGTTCAGGATGCGGCGGGCGATCAGGCCGGCGATCTGTACGACACCGAATGTCATGCCGTTGTCGGCCTCGATCAGCACGCTGCAACGCTCATTCTCTTCACTGGCTTTATCCAGATCGGCATTCAGGAATTTGCCGGGGCGGTAGACCTTGCGAACGGTCTTGCCTGTAAAGGGAATGCGGTTCACATGAACATCCAGAACCGACAGGAAAATGCTGACCCTTGTATAGGTCTTGCCGTCATCTCCGGCGATCTCGGCGGGCAGCGATGCGTTATGATCGATGGCGCTGACGACGCCGTCGGCGGGTGCTACAACCAGTGACGGTCCTTCCGGGGTCACGCGCACCGGGTCGCGGAAGAAATAGACGCAGAATAATGTGAAGATCAGGCCGATGATTCCCAGCTCTTCAAGGATCATCATCAGCACGACCGTGGCGACGACGCCCCCGACGATAAAGGGGATGCCCGCCGGATGTGGTTTGACCAGCAATGTCTTCTTCAGGGAATCGATAACGGAAAAACTCAACATCGGGCTCCGGAGTGGGGGTAAACGCAGGCCCGAAGATACGTTTATGGCACTGCACTCGTCAACATGAGACGGCTTTTCCTTTGCCTGCCAAGGGGTTCAGGCACCCGAAGGTGAATATTATGGATAATAATGGCGTTGCGAAGGTTCCGTTGCCTCGCTCAGGGCCGATCTGCTATATCCGGAAGCCTATCTTTTAAGGAGTACCATCATGAGCGCGCCCACCCTCGAACAGGCACTGGAAAGCATCTATCTCTCGCTGGAAAAGAACAACGAGGATCTGGATCAGCACATCGATAACCTGAAAGAGGTTATGAAAGCTACCGGTCAGAACGAAGCGGTCTTCAATCCTGCACGCCTGCCGCATAACAACCGTCAGGGCCGCAAGCTGATGCAATCCTACTTCCGCAAGCGCGGTGTATCAGTGACGTTCGCGGCGTAAGCTCTACTGCGAAGTTTCACTTTTCTTCGACGCCCATCCACCACCCAAGGCCTTATACAGGTCGATAGCCGCGCTTAATCGCGCCAGCTTTGCCTGTGCGTGGCTGTCCTCGGCACTCAGCAGGCTATCCTGCGTATCCAGAACCGTGCGGAAATCAATCGCACCGGCCTCGTAACGCTGGCGTGACAGGTTATACGCTGTGCGCGATTCTTTCATCGCGGCAGCCAAGGCATTTTCACGCAGCTGTGCGGTCTTGACCGCGGCCAGCGCATCTTCAACTTCCTGAAACGATACCAGAACCGTCTTGCGGTATGTCTCCGCCAGTTCGGCCTGACGGGCTGTGGCTTGTTCGACGCCGCCTTCCAGTCGCCCGCCCTGAAAGATCGGCGCCGCCAGCGCCGACGCCAGTGACAGTGCCGTCGTTGCCGGATCGCCAAACCCGGCAGCGGCAACGCCCCAGTCCAACCCCAGCGTGATTGACGGGAACAATGCCGCACGCGCAACGCCGATATTGGCGTTTGAGGCGATTAAATCAGCTTCAGCAGCACGGATATCCGGGCGGCGTTCCAGTAAGGTTGAGGGCTGCCCGGTTTCAATCTTGGGAATGCTGACTTTATCCAGCCCTGATCCTTTCACGGTCAATGTCTGCGGGGCTTGCCCCAGCAGAACGGCCAGTGCATTCTCAGCATTCGCAACCTGTTCGTTGACCGATGCACGTGATGCCTCACGGCTGGCCAGTATCGAACGCTGTTGCGACAGCTCGATCTCCGATTCCGAACCGGCATCGAAACGGGCCTGCACGATCCGCAAGACTTCACGGGCGTTCTTCAGGTTGGTATCGGCAATCTGCAATCGCGCACGGGCGTTCAGCAGATTGAAATATGTCTGTGCGACATCGCCCATCACGACCAGTGACAGGGCATCCTGACCGAACTGTGTGCTGACAAGGTTGGCGCGGGAACCGGCTACGCGCGCGCTGTTCGCCCCGAACAGGTCCAGTTCATAAGAAACGCCAAGGCCTGCGCGCAGGCTGGTATCCGTTGTTGTGTTTCCGGATGCCGGGTTGCTGCGGGACCGCGAAGCGCCAGCAGATGCATCGACAGACGGATAAAGATCGGCACCGTTTATTTTCAACGCGGCGCGGGACTGATCAATCCGGTGCAGGCCTGCCTTGATATCCAGATTGTTCGCAAGGGCGGTTTCCATCAGCGCGTCAAGCTCGGCGCTGCCGAACGATGTCCACCAGTCATAGGCGATGGCGGATGATGTTGTGTCCTGTTGGCCGCTCCATTGTGCGGGTGTACCGATATCCGGGCGCTGGTATTCCGGTGTCAGCGCACAGGCCGATACCAGCAGAAGGGGGATAAGAAGGGCGATACGACGGGACATCAGCTTACTCCGAGCTTAAGGCAACAACAGGGTCAAGACGTGCGGCTTTCCGTGCAGGAAGATAGCCGAAGAGAAGGCCTGTGGCTACCGCGCAGCTAAAGGCCATCAGGGCGGGCATCACCGAGAACACCACCTGCACCCCGAAAAATGAAATCAGTGTTCCGGCACCTAAGCCCGTCAGAACACCCAGAATACCGCCGATCGTGCAGACGACGGCGGCTTCGGTATTGAACTGGATCATGATATCGCGCATACGGGCGCCGGTCGCCATGCGGATACCGATTTCCCGTGTACGTTCGGTCACACTCACCAGCATGATGTTCATGACGCCGATACCGCCAACCAGCAGCGATATGGCTGCCACCGCACCCAGCAGGACCGTCAGGGTATTTTGCGTTTCCGTCGCCATTTCAAGGAATGACGCGGTATTCCGTACCGAGAAATCTTCGGTGCCGTGCCGTGATTTCAGGATGCTGATGATCTGTTCTTCGGTCTGCTGGATCGTATCGGCATTGGTGACCTTGATCGTGATGCTGTTCAGGTAATTCGATCCGAACAGACGGATCATACCGGTGGTGTAGGGAACGAAGGTGCTGTCATCCTGATCGCCACCCCAAGGCGCAGCCCCTTTCGATTTCAAAACTCCCAGAACCTCAAATGGAATATTCCCGACCAATACGAACTGGCCTACGGGATCGGATCCGTCGGGAAACAATGTCTTGGCGACCGTGCTGCCCAGTACGATAACGGGGGCATAGGATTCGATATCGCGCAACGTAAAGAACGTCCCTTGCTCCACCGGCCAGTCACGCGCCAGTGGGAATCCCGATCCGACGCCCTGTACGCTGGTGGCGTAATCGATATTGCCGAAGCGCACGGTCTTGCGGCCACTGCGTTCAGGAACAACAACCTGCACATTGGCGATCTCTTCCAGTGCGCGGGCATCGTCAGGGGTGAGGGTGGCGATATCACCACTGGAACGCACGCCGGGCGCCCCGGGGCGGATATTCATGATATTCGTTCCCATCGCCGAAATCTGGTCGAGAACTTTCTGCTTGCTGCCGTTGCCGACCGCCAGCATCGTGATGACGGCGGCCACACCGATAATGATGCCGAGCAATGTCAGCGCCGTGCGGAACAGATTGACGCGCAGGGCCGTCAGTGCGGTCCTGACCGATTCCAGCGACTCCGACGTCAGCCCAACATTCTGCTGCGTATGGGTTTTATTCTCTATCGTGCCGATGGCTTTGCCGCTGCCGCCCTTGTCCTCGATGATTTTGCCATCATGAATGCGGATAATCCGTTTGGCATGTGCGGCGACATGCTC
>JAMHVA010000380.1:0-3881 GCA_035904625.1 Alphaproteobacteria bacterium
CGAAGTGCAATCCGACAGCGAGGGTGCCGATGCGGGCATGCCGAACCACCGCCGCCCGGAAGGATACATCGCCGGGCCGGATAGCCGATATCATATCTACACCAGTCAATATGATGAAGTCGTCAAGGCGGAAGAACTGGCCGACCCGGAAGAACTGGACCGCCTGCGCGGCATGCTGGACCAGCAGCTCAGTCACCTGCAATCTGTCATCACCAAGCTTGCCAACCGTCTGCAACGCAAATTGATGGCGCAGCAGACGCGCAGCTGGCTGTTCGATCTTGATGAAGGCATTCTGGACAGCGCCCGCCTAGCCCGCATTGTCGCAAACCCGACTGTTCCCCTGTCGTTCAAACAGGAACGGCAAACCGATTTCCGCGATACCATCGTCACATTGCTGATCGATAATTCCGGTTCCATGCGCGGCCGCCCGATTGCGATTGCGGCGATGTGTACCGATATTCTGGCCCGCACGCTGGAACGTTGCGGCGTCAAGGTCGAGATACTGGGTTTCACAACCCGCGCCTGGAAGGGTGGTAAGTCCCGCGATGCGTGGATTGTCGCCGGACGCCCGCCCCTGCCCGGTCGCCTGAACGACCTGCGCCATATCATTTACAAGGCTGCCGATACGCCGTGGCGGCGCACGCGCAAAAACCTTGGCCTGATGCTGAAGGAAGGTTTGCTGAAAGAAAATATTGATGGCGAGGCACTGGTCTGGGCGCATAACCGTCTGGCCGCGCGGCCCGAACAACGAAAAATCCTGATGGTGGTTTCCGATGGCGCGCCGGTCGATGACTCAACACTTTCCGTGAACCCGTCGAACATTCTGGAACTCGATTTGCGCCATGTGATTGCATGGATCGAGTCCGCTTCGGACGTCGAACTGACGGCCATCGGTATCGGACATGATGTTACACGGTATTACAAACGCGCCGTTACGATTGCCGATGCCGATGAACTGGCCAATGCCCTGACCACGCGCCTGACCGAACTGTTTGAAGAAAAACATTAAGATTATTCACTTGCCTTCAAACCACCGTTCTGTATTGTATTATGGTTATTTTCCAAAGGCTTGAGATGTCTGAAAACCGTAAAATCTACAAACCCGGCCCGGTCCGCGGCTTCCCCGAATGGCTTCCCGAAGAGCGTTTGATCGAACAGCGCTGGTTCGACAATATTCGCCGGGTTTTTGAATCCTACGGCTTCTGCAATATCGAGACCCCAAGCGTGGAAGAGCTCGACGTTCTCGCCGCCAAAGGCGAAGTCGATAAGGAAATTTACGTCATCGAACGCCTGCACAAGGATGACAACGACAAGAAGGAAGCGCGCCTCGCCCTTCACTTCGACCAGACCGTGCCGATGGCGCGCTATGTCGCGATGAATTTCAACAATCTGGTCTTCCCGTTCAAACGATACCAGATGCAGCGTGTCTGGCGCGGCGAACGCCCGCAGATGGGCCGCATGCGCGAATTCTATCAATGCGATATCGACGTCATCAATGTCGATAACCTGCCCATCTCGTTCGACGCCGAAGTCGCCAGCATGATGTACGAAGTGCTGGAGTCGCTGAATATCGGGCGCGTGCAGTTGCGGATTAGTAACCGGAAAATTATTGCAGGATTTCTTGAAGAATGGGGCGTGCCAGATCCAACGGAACTGTTACGAATTATTGATAAGATCGAAAAAGTTGGCGAGAGCCAAACCTTTAGCGACATTGCAAAAGCTAGTTCTCGCTCAGGCTTTGGGGAGGATTTGAATGTCGCAAATATGCTCATGGGGCTATCAAAAATTAAAGCCTCAACAAGCCAAGAGTTGAGGGACAAGCTCGATAATCTAGAGCGCCGACCGGGCGGCCCGAAACATCTTCAAGGGATAGAAGAACTCTGCTTCGTTCTCGACAATCTATCTCATCTTCCTGAAGGCGCAGTGATTGCCGATCTATCCATCGTCCGCGGGCTCGATTACTACACCGGCACGGTTTATGAAACGCAGTTGCTGGATGTTCCGGAATTTACGGGCTCGGTCTGCTCCGGCGGTCGTTATGACGATCTGGCGGGCAGTTATATCAACAAACATTTGCCGGGCGTCGGTATCTCGCTCGGTTTCTCGCGCCTGTTCGATGTGATCAAGCAAAAGCGTCCGGACCTGATGGGACTGAGCGATAAATCCCCCAAAGGCCCCGCGCATGTCATGATGATGATGCCGGAGAATGAGGCCGACCGTCCCCTTGCCCATGATACGGCACGTCAGTTGCGGAAGAACGGCATCAATGTCGAGATGTATCACGCGCCGAAGAAATTCGGCGACCAGCTGAAATACGCCAGCAAGAAGAATATCCCTTATGTATGGATCATTCGCGATGGCACGCACGCGGTCAAAGACATGAATGCTGAAACTCAAACACAGGCCGATCCGCAAACATGGTCGCCGGACAGGAAAGCTCTCGATGAAGTCGCTTAAATATATTCTGGCGCTGCTCGTTCTTGGTTCGTCACCGGCGCTCGCTGCGCCGTTCACCTACTCCCCCGAGGGTTGCGAGTTCACGATCACCTTCCCGAGCGAGCCGTATGAAACGCGGAAGTGCAATCCGGACGATCCCAAGCAATGCCACAACGTCGTGACGTTCACCAAAGTGTTCGACCTGTCCGCAACACTGAACCTCAGCGTCGTCTGCAACCCCGCCGAGAAGGATATGTTCGAACGTTATAGCGGCGATGTCATGAAGACCACGCTGATCGCGATGGCCGGGCGCGGCAAGCTGGAAGAATTTGAAACCGGGTACGATGAAAAGCCCGGGGTCAAAATGGCCAATATTCTGGGCTATGGCAAGAAAGACGATCAGGACCTGATCTATAACGGTCAGTTGTGGATCGGCAAAAAGTCGATGTTCAGCCTGGAGGCCGATATCACCGGTGACTATGTCACGGGTGCCGATGAAATGTTCGCCCAGATATTGCAGAGCGTGACCTTCAAGGAATGGCAGAAGAACCCGCCAGCAAAGGACCAAGCCGCTGAAAAAGAAGGAAAACCGGCAGACGAACCCAAGCCGGAAAACGATACCGGGGACAAATCTGCCGATGAGAAGAAGGCCGACGAATAAGTATTTGTCAGCCTGAAAATTCATGTGCTAACGTCCTTGCATAACAAGAATAACAAACCAACAGGATGCAGGAGCATAGTCATGAGCGTATCTGGATGGAGCGGTCTTTATAACCTTCTCGGCAGCTTTACCAATCTCAAACAATCCAAGGCCGCCGGTCTGATCGTGACGATTGTGGCCGCCGCCGCCGGTTATGTCGGCAATGAATTCGCTCCGCGCGATCCGGTCGTCAGCGTTCCCGTCAGCGAAGGCCAGAAGCAATTGCTTGAAAACGGTCTGGCGGGCAAGCCTGCCGAGCTGAACGGGCGGCTATCCCGCACTGTCCGCGATTACTTCGCTGAGAAAGGATATCCGTGCGACCCGATCACCGCGAGTGAGACTGTCGGCGAAACGGTCGAACGTGCGAAGGCCTGTGCCGCCCCTGTGCCTCCGCCGCCCGCCCCCGGATCGTAATTGCTGCGGGCCGTCTGATGGCGCATACGAAATATCGTCAGCGTTTCTCACTTACATTTTTGACAGGGCGCTCTATTTCCGCCACACCCTCGGCCATGAAGCCATCGAAGATGCCGAAGGAGTGATTCATAACCAACTGCGTATAACACTGAGACAAACACCGCCTGCGCTCAGGCATTCATAAAAGGATATTGTTGTTATCATGATCAATCTGAAGAAACCGGGCGTTATCGTTCCGATTGTCTGCGCCACGGGACTATCGCTGGCGGCTCTGGCTGCTATAGCGTTTGGTTCCGGCACGACAGCGGTAGACCCCATCCCCGAGTCAGAC
>JAMHVA010000381.1:0-1761 GCA_035904625.1 Alphaproteobacteria bacterium
ATCTGACGATCCCTCAAGGCCCCGCCGCCCCCGCCCCGTTTGCAACGCACAGGCCCCAGCCTGCGACGTTGGGAAAAGACGGCGAGATCGGATATCCGACCATGAGCGATATGCACAGGACAGCCGCCCTGCGGATGTACCGGGAAACAGGCGGCGATATTCCGCATTCACTCATCGTTGACAGTGACGCAGCAACGACCGGCCAAATCAGAATGCCCGCGCTGGAAAGAGTCGAAAGCCGCACACGTGCTATTGTCCCGAGACCCGCGCACCTCCTGAAAAAATAAACCCCGCCAAACTGTTATGTGAATGAACCGGATGCAATATCCCCGCTTCCCGGCGCGCAAACCCCTGAATTTATATTGAAAAATCGCCCTTTTGGCCTTAAGTTCCCCGGCATCATGACAAAACCCCTCGAGCATATTCGTAACTTCGCCATCATCGCCCATATCGACCATGGGAAATCCACCCTGGCCGACCGCCTGATCCAGACCTGCGGCGGGCTGGAAGCCCGCGAGATGACCGAACAGGTTCTCGATAATATGGAGATCGAGAAAGAGCGCGGCATCACCATCAAGGCGCAGACCGTGCGCCTGTCCTATACCGCGAAAGACGGTATCGAATACCAGTTGAACCTGATGGATACCCCCGGCCACGTTGACTTCGCGTACGAAGTCTCCCGCTCGCTCGCCTCGTGCGAAGGCTCCATCCTTGTGGTGGATTCAACCCAAGGCGTGGAAGCGCAGACACTGGCCAACGTGTATCAGGCGCTCGACAATCATCATGAAATTGTCACCGTGGTGAACAAGATCGACCTGCCCGCCGCCGATGTCGAATGGGCCAAGCAACAGGTGGAAGATGTGATCGGCCTCGATGCGTCCGACGCTGTGCCGGTCTCCGGCAAGACAGGCGTGAATATCGACCTGCTGCTCGAAGCCATCGTCAAGAAATTGCCGCCGCCCAAGGGCAACACCAGCCGCGATTGCCCGACCAAGGCGCTGCTGGTCGATAGCTGGTATGACGCCTATCTCGGCGTCGTCATCCTTGTGCGCGTGGTTGATGGTTACCTGAAAAAGGGCCAGAAAATCCGCTTCATGGGCACAGGCGCCACGCGCGATATCGACCGCGTCGGCATGTTTACGCCGAAGAAGGTCATGCTGGATGAACTCGGCCCCGGCGAGATGGGCTTCATTACCGCTGCCATCAAAGATATCAGCGACACCAAGGTGGGCGACACCATCACCGATGAACGCAACCTGGCACCCGAGCCGCTGCCCGGCTTTAAACCTTCCGTGCCGATGGTGTTCTGCTCGCTGTTCCCGGCGGACTCATCCGAATTTGAAAAGCTGCGTGAGTCCATCGCGAAACTGAAGCTCAACGACGCCTCGCTCCATTACGAAATGGAAAGCTCTCAGGCGCTCGGCATGGGTTTCCGTTGCGGCTTCCTCGGCCTCCTGCACATGGAAATCATTCAGGAACGTCTGGATCGTGAATTCGATCTCGACCTCGTGCCGACGGCGCCCAGCGTGGTTTATGAACTGAAACTCACCAATGGCGACGCGCTCACCCTCTATAATCCGGCAGACATGCCCGACACCTCGCGCATTGCCGCGATATCGGAACCGTGGATCAAGGCCACGATCATGACACCGGATGAATATCTCGGCTCCCTGCTGCAACTCTGTCAGGAACGCCGGGGTGTTCAGGTGGAACTGACCTATGTCGGCAACCGCGCGATGCTGATTTACCGCCTGCCGCTCA
>JAMHVA010000382.1:0-3953 GCA_035904625.1 Alphaproteobacteria bacterium
GTCAGTTTTTCGACCTCGACCGGCGTATGGGATACGACATCCAGCAATTGCTTGTGCGACCACACGTCATGTTCCAGCGGCGCAATATTGAAATCGCCCAATGCAATCAGAGGATGGTCGCTTTTGTAATACTGGGGGAACCATGTTGAAAGCTCATCGACGAAATCCAGTTTGTGCGCGAATTTGTCGTTTACTTTCGGATCGGGGATATCACCGCCCGCCGGGATATAAAGGTTATGAATTTCCAGCGGGGCCTTGAATTTCTTCGATTTCATCTGCACGGCGATATGGCGGCAATCCTCGCGCCCGACACGATGATGGATCGCCTTGCGCACAAACGGGGTCCTGGACAGGATCGCCACGCCGTTATAACTTTTCATACCGCTCATATGGATATGGGTGTACCCCATGCGGGTGATGTCATCACCAGGAAACAGATCATCAATGACCTTGGTTTCCTGCAGGCATATCACATCAGGCGCGCATTCGCGCGCGATCTTCTTCAGCAAGGGCATACGCAGCCTTACTGAGTTGATATTCCATGTCAGGATACGCATCAGCAGCCGCGATCAGAACTTGGGCAGTTCGAAGTTGGAGGGAAGACCCATGCCTTCCATCATCCGGGCGGTTTCATCGGCCATTTTCTTGTCAGCATTGGCGCGCGCCATATTGATGGCCGCCATCACCAGATCCTCGAGCGTTTCAACATCGGACGGATTGACGATTTCAGGGGAGATTTTCAGCTGGCGCACATCACCCTTGCATGTCATCAGAACACGCACCAGACCGCCACCAGAAGCACCTTCGACCTCTGTCACAGCCAGCTCACCCTGCAGCGTTTCCATGCGTTCCTGCATGACTTTGGCCTGTTTCATCATTTCTGCGATATTCATGAGATCTCTTCCTTCTTCTCTTTAAGCTATTGCGTTGTTCTGACCCGGACGCTCGCGCCCGGAAACATGTGCAGGACATTTGAAACCAGCGGATGGCGCATGGCTTCATCGACCAGTGCCTTTTCCGCCAGTTGTGCCTGCTCGGCCAGCGTCGGCACGACCGGCGATTTGGTTTCAGTGACCAGCCAGCCTTGCCCCGTGATATCTTTCAGCGCCTTTGACAAATCGCCCAGCATCATCGGCGCCATGGTCTGGTCATAGGAGATTTCAATCCGGCCTTCTTCAATCCGGCCCATCCGCACGTATTGATAGACCTTGGCCGCAAGACCGATATGACCGCGTTCGCGCAGCGCCTGTTCCAGTGTTTGCAGTGATATGATCGATCCGACCTTGAGCGGCTCCAGAACCTCTTCCGCCTGCGGCATGGCAACGGCAACCGTTCCACCACCCGCAATCGCCCGCAATTGTGCGACAGGTTCAGGGATACGTGTATCGGCAGCGCGCTGCGTCAGCGCACCGGCGCTGATATTCTCGCCGCTTTTGATCTTGCGGATCAGGTCACCCGGATCGGGAAGATCGGATGTATAGGCCAGACGGATCAGCAGCATTTCAAGCGCGGCACGCGGCTGCGGCGCGCTTTGAATTTCCGTGATACCCTTCAGCAGCAATTGCCACGCCCGGCCCAGCGAGGGCATCGACAACGCCATCGACAATGCCGTCAGGCGCTTCTTCAGATCGGGGGCGACAGCGTTATCTTTTTCACCCAGCCCCGGAACCGCGCGATAACGCGTCAGCAAGTGTGTCAGCTCCAGCAGATCCTGCACCACTACCAGCGCATCGGCGCCGCTGCGGGCCATATCATCCATAATCGCCAGTGCCGGTTCACACTCGCCTTTCAGGCTGTATTCCAGCATATCCAGAACGCGGGTGCGGTCGGACAGGCCCAGCATGTCGCGCACCTGATCGGCAGTGACGGCATCGCGGGACAGCGAAATCGCCTGATCCAGAAGGCTTAAACCATCACGCACTGAACCATCCGCCGCGCGGGCGATCATGGTCAGGGCGTCATCGTCTGCCTTGACGTTTTCAAGCCCGCAAATCTTTTTGTAATGGTCCGCCAGCGTCGTGACATCGACACGCTTCAGGTCGAACCGCTGGCAGCGCGACAGTACCGTCACAGGCACCTTACGAATCTCGGTCGTGGCGAAAATGAATTTCACATGCGGCGGCGGCTCTTCCAGTGTCTTCAGCAACGCATTGAACGCGTTCTTGGATAGCATGTGCACTTCGTCGATGATGTAAATTTTATAACGCGCGGAGACAGGTGCATAACGCACGCCATCGAGAATTTCACGAATGTCATCAACGCCGGTGCGCGAGGCGGCATCCATCTCCAGCACATCCGGATGGCGGTCTTCAGCAATCGCGCGGCAGACGTCGCAATCATCTGTTGGTCCCGTCGTCGGCCCCGCCGTGCCGTCCGGCCCGGTATAGTTCAGCGCCTTGGCGATGATGCGGGCGGTGGTCGTCTTGCCCACGCCGCGTACACCGGTCAGCATGAAGGCATGCGCGATCCGGCCCGATTCAATGGCATTGCGCAGGGTGCGGACAAGAGCATCCTGCCCGATCAACTCGTCAAAGTGACGGGGACGGTATTTCCGCGCCAGAACGCGGTAGGCCTGATTGTGCCCGTTGGCAGATACATTGTCGGTCATAGGTTCTTATGTAGGGGATTCTGACAGCGATGCAAACCGGAAAAGGCCGGAAACGCACGCTTTTGCCACACATATATATATGTGTCAGCCCCGCCCCGGCGTTGCCTCAAAAATTATATGATTTATGGAAAAATTTAAAGAGGGTAGAAGGTGGAAGACTGAACACGACCCGGCGAAATTCGTTACGGCTGCTGCCTCTCGGCCCTGACCGGATTGGCGACACGCGCGCCCGCGTCAGCCTTCCGGGAATTGATATAAGCGCTCCGGATCGTGAATGCAATATAAACCCTCAATAAAATTATGGCAATTATTTTCTGGAAATGCGGGAATGAAACTATCGACCACGCCGGATATCGTCACTGGTATCACCGCTTGCGGATTTCTAGCGATGCATACCGGGGCCGGATATCTGCTCTCCGGTTTCCTCTAAAATAACGTCAGAGTGTCCGGCAGAACCTTTCGGCGGCGTTACGCCTTTGCCGATGATAAAATAAGCTGAATACCCCCCGTGAAGCCCAGAAGGATAATAAGGAATATCTTTTACAATCTTCAATTTACGCCCCATGTCAAACTCGACCCTGGTAGTCGCGGCCTCATGAAGTCTGATATTCTCTATACCTTCGATCGTAAGAGAGTCCTGCCCCGGTCTGGTGACAATAACGGCTGAAGAGCTAGAACCATCTGGAACAATCGCGCCGTCATAGACCAGCTTGGCGATACCTGCCCATTTCGGTAGAACTTCATATGGCACTGCCTTGGCATCGGAAATGATCTCTTGCCCTTTCAGGTCGATCAAACCCCCGGGCATGAATCTGATATGTTTGCTCCAGCTGTTTCTTTCAAACCCGGGCGGTGCCTGTTTCTGGGATTCTTCAATTGCTGTAGAAATATCGGTATTGATGCGATCACCAAATACATGCAGCCCTGTCACACCATGTTGAGCAAAATACAAATCAGGAGAGCGTCCCAGAAGTCTGGTCAGAATGTCCAGAGTCAGCTTCTTCTTTGTCCCCTCTTGCTCGTACCCAAACACCATTCCGCAATCCTGTGCACGGCTGAATGTGACCTTATCCTTGGGAACTCCTGTCACGCCCACATTAATCCGCTCTTCCCCCACAGCATTCTTACTCGTGTCTTTCTGCGTGGAACCTCCGGCAAGAACAATCCGCGCTACGCGACTTGTATTCCCCTTCAACTGCCAGATGACCGGCGTGACGGCGGAAGTCACAATATAAAGCTTCTCATTGCCCTCATCGATTTGCAGCGGGATGGCATTAGTTTCCTCCTCCTGCCCAGCCACAGACATGGTTGAAACAGCTTTACCTTCATAAACGCCGATAAAAAC
>JAMHVA010000383.1:0-7588 GCA_035904625.1 Alphaproteobacteria bacterium
GCGCAAAGCTATACAGGTGACCGGGTTGTTTCGGCAGGATCAGCAACATGCGCAGGTCGGCATTCCGGACGGCGAAGACGGGACGGTCGGCGGCCTGCGCCGGATCGAACAGAAGTTCCGCCAGCCAGTTTTCGGCGCTCATGCCGCTTAAGGATGTCTTGCCGGAGAAACTTTGCAGTTCAATCTGCGCGAATGTTTCCAGCGGCTTCATGCGTCCTTCATGCAGAACGGGAATGCGGCGGAAATCCTGCATGTCCATACCTGTTTCGGCTTGGGCCTGCGTGAAGGGCAGGCAGAGCAGAAAGACCAGTGCGGCGACCCGTGCCAGCTTCAGCCCGAGCGCAATCAGAAGATGCAGGATCAGTCCCGCGGATATGATGGCGCTGGCAATATACGGGAACAGACGGCCTGCATTCCAGACAGCGCTCAGGACGGTGGTCTCGCCGTTCTCTTGCTGTATATAAGATGACTGATAGAACGTATAACCTTTATACCGCAACGGATTGTTCATGCTGATCTCGGCGGGCCACGACGTGCCTTCATCCTTGATTGTGACCTGTGACCGGTACGCCCGCGCCATATCCATGCCGGGATGGGTCTCCTTGGTGATGTCTGAAAGTGCGAGCGCAAAGGGCAGTTCTGTCGTCGCTTTTCTAAACCTCACTTCATACGCATGGTCCTTGACGTCGAACTGCGGGTATAGCGGCATGATTTCGGTCGAAAGGTAAATGCCGTCCGTCTCTGCGCCGGTGCCGCGCACCGCCATCAGCACGCTGCCATGGTTGTTCTCGTTTTGAATCTCGGGGGCAATAGAGATCATGCGGACCTTGGCGGCGGGGCCGCGCAGGGGCAGGTTATGCGCGCCGGTTGTGTCGGTTTGTGCTTCAGGGCGGCCATTTCTCATCGCCGACAGAATTTCGATGTTAAAAGGCAGCCCTTCGTCCATCCCCAGTATGCGACCGGCACGCAGGTCTTTCTGCGGAATGGTCGCGATCACGTCGCCATCCATGCTGATGGTCATGACGCGCGCATGATAATCCTCGATGACCGCCGACTCGGCGCCTTCGTCGATGACGACATATCCTTCGCGGGCGGTCAGCGCCGTCAGTAATCCCCCGGCCAGAAGCACCAGCGCACCAAAGTGCGCGAGAATGATGCCGGACCGTGCCCAGCTCCAGCGGCTTTCAGTGATGAATTTCGCCAGCAGGCACAGGAACACAATGCCGATTGTGGTGTATCCGCCGGGCAGGGGAACAGGGCCCAGCCACAAGACGAACGATGAAAAGAAAAGCCGTTGCGCCTCATACAGGCCGATATATTTTTGCGCGATAGTGCCCGCCGCCAGCAGGACCATAAGCCACGGCATCGTCCAGAACATGATCGCCGGGCGGGCCAGCGCATGCATCAACGCAGAAAGTGAGAACGTCGTTTTCATCAGGCCCTAGAGATAATCCGCTCCCCCGCGTTCGTACAGGGGAAATTGTCCTCAGGCTGCCAGAATATCGATGATTTTCAGGATTTTGTTCCTTTGTGCGGGATCATCGAGTGTCTCGATTTTCACGGCTCGGGCCATAATCGCAGGACTGATGGGCGCAAACCCGGGCGCTGCCGGAATATCCGGATTGAAAAAGGCCTCGCACGGCACCGCCAGCAGCCTGCTCAACTCGTAAAGCCGGTGGCCGGAGATCGCGCTTTCACCTTTTTCATATTTTTGTATCTGCTGATAGGAAATGCCCAGCCTGCGTGCCAGTTCCTGCAACGTCAGGCCCTGCCTTTGCCGCAGGGTTCGAAGATGATAGCCCATCAGGGCCTGATTGCTGGGCGTGCGGGGACGACTCATAGGGTTATAATATTTCCAAAATAGAAATATATCAATATTAATTTCTAAAATGGAAATATTAAGACTGAAAACTTTCCATGATAATCACATCATGGATTCCCAATGGCTAAAAACGCAATTCCAGCTGCACCCGGACAAAAGCCGCGCCGATCTGGCGCGGGCGCTTGATCTCGATCCGCCCGCCATCAGTAAAATTCTGGCCGGGGGGAGGCAGATCAAGGCACATGAATATATCGCCATGCGCCGGTTTTTCGGTCTGCCCGTCGATGGGGACAGGGCCGTCTCGGGCGGCTACCGGCTTTCGCCGTTTGCGCATGATCGGGGCTTGTCCGACCGCACCGCGACCAGTGATCAGGATGCCTGGATCATGCCGGCAAAGTTGCTGGAGTCGAAGACACAGGCGCCGCCGGATAAAATCCGCATCTTCACCGTGCAGGACTCCAGCATGGAACCGGATTTCATGACGGGGGCGCAGGTCCTGGTGGATCTTTCCGATGTCTTGCCATCGCCGCCGGGCGTGTTTTTACTCTCTGACGGCGTGGGCCATGTGTTGCGCCAGTGTGATATCATTCCCGGAGAAACGCCGTTGCAGATTCACCTGTCCGCGCGCAGCGGTGTGTCATTCCGTCTGTCGCCGGAAAAAGCCGGAATTATCGGTCGTGTGATCGCCCGGCTGGACTGGCTGAAGTAAACGCCTCCTGTGTATCAAGCGACGTGCGGGCGTTGTCCGTGCCTCAGCAGAGCCGGGGTCTGCTCCGTTACGGCGGCTTTCTTTTCCGCTATGGCAGGCACGAGCCCTGTCGCCGAAACAGCTTCCTCGCGGAAAACATATTTCAGAACATCAGCGGCGGTTTCGACCGGCTGAATCTGCAACTTGCTCTTGATCTCATCAGAGGCATCCGAGAGGTCTTTCATATTGGCTTCCGGGATCAGCACCATCTGCATACCTTCGCGCATGGCGCCTTCCAGCTTGGCAATCGTGCCGCCAATCGCGCGCACGCGCCCGCCCAGTGTCATCTTGCCCGTCATCGCCAGATCGGCACGCAGCGGCTTGTCCATCAGGACGGACATGCAGGCGCTCAGCAGGGCAATCCCTGCGGAAGGCCCGTCTTTGGCGCCGTCGTTGACGGCATCGACATGAAGTTCTGTCTTGTCAAGGTTATCCGGGCTGATGCCGTATTGCTCGGCGTTGGCTCTGATCCATGATGCGACGATATCGATCGACTCCTGCATCACATCCTTCATTTGGCCGGTGCGCCGGATATGGAATCCGTCCTTGCTGGCCATTTTGATCACTTCAAAAGGAAGAATGCTGCCGAATGTGCCGGTAACACCCAGACCGTGCGATACGCCGACGGTGTCTTCCGTCACCAGCTTGTCGCTGTGAATGCGCGGCTTGCCCAGATATTTTTCAAGATCGCCGGGGCTGACCGTGACCGGACCGGAACGGCTGTCTGATTCCAGCTTATAGGCAACCTTGCGGCAGATTTTCTCAATCAGGCGCTCCAGTTCCCTGACCCCGGCTTCGCGCACATAGCGTGAAACAACAGCCTGCAAGGTTCCATCGGGAATTTCGATGTCATCACCATCCAGCCCGCAGGCATCCATCTGCTTGGGGATCAGGTGGTACTGGGCGATCTTCAATTTCTGTTCGGTTGTATAAGACGGCAGATCGACCATCTCCATACGATCACGCAAGGCGGGCATGATCGCCCATTGATCGTTGGCGGTGGCGATGAACATCGCTTCGCTTAAATCGAATTCAACATCGACATACGTGTCGCGGAAGTGGGTGTTCTGCTCGGGATCGATGACCTCGAGCAGCGCTGCCTCGACATCCTTGCTGTCGCTGCTGTTCGTGCCAACCTTGTCGATCTCGTCCAGAAGAAACAGTGGGTTGCGCACGCCGGCCTCGGCCAGCCCTTTGATGATCCGCCCGGGCAGGGCGCCGATATAGGTGCTGGAATGGCCGCGTATGGCTACGGAATCACGCACGCCGCCCAGCGCGACACGCACCAGTTTGCGCCCGGTGGCGTCGGCGATGGCTTGCGCCAGTGACGTTTTCCCGATGCCTGGTGCACCGTGCAGGCACAGGATCTTGCCGGCAGGCTCGCCACTGCGGCGAAGGACCGCGACATGTTCGGCAATCAGCTGCTTGGCGTCGTCCATGCCGTAATGTTTTTCATTCAGGCTGCGTTCGGTGTCCCTGATGTTATCGACTAGGCGGGAACGCTTGTTCCACGGCAGGTCCACCATGACCTCCAGCGCGCGCATCAGGCTTTTGAAGTCGCTGGAATTTTCCTGCATGCCGTCCATTGACTTCATCTGGCTGTGCAGATGTTTCATCGCGGCGGGGGGCAGTTCGCGGTCTTCGGCACGCATGACCAGATAATTCAACTCGGCATTCTCGTAATCGCCGTTGCGGGCATTTTTTCGTTCTTCAAGAACACCGTCCTTCAGTTCGTATCGTTTGCCGAACTGTGTGTCCACGCGTTTCATCAGGCGTTGTGCGCGGCTTTCCATGCGCACGGTATGATCCGATTTCATCATGTCGGCGAATGCCAGAACCACATTCTTCCATGCGGGCATCACATCCAGCATCTCGACGCACGGCCTGTCGCCGAAAATGCTCAGGCATTCGGGCTCTTCGAACGGATAATCGTCTTTCTCCTGATCGCGGCGATCAGCCATGAACAGGCGGCGGGCCTTGGGCAGGGGATGGTTCTTGCCGTCGCGTTCCTTCAGCAACATCCGGTACGGTGCGATCGGCACGTCTTCGGCGTCCATCACAAATGTCACGTCGATATAGCTGTCGATCAGGCTGTCGAGAACAACCTTGCGGAAGGTCCGGCCATCCGTCAGGTTCGGCGGAAGCATGTTATAGGCGTCGGTGAATTCCTGTTTGGCTTCGATCCCGTCAATAATCCCCAACAGATGATCGACGGCGTCCTTCAGGCGTTGTTCGGCCAGGCCGGGCTTTGATTTTGTACTCATTGAAGTGATGCTCCCTGTCTTTTTCTGAAGATTATGCATAAATCAGAAAACAGGCAAACTTTTATTTAACAGAATACGGAAAAGCAAAAGGCGCCGTCACGGCGCCTTTTATCAGAAAATAGCAGAAATCTGCCGTTTTCAACCTTATTTCTTGTGCGGTGGCATTTTCTTTTCTTCGAAAACGACATGTGCACCCGGCTTGCCGGTTTCCGGGTTGGTTGCCCACGGATCGAACTTCTTGATTTTCATCTTTTCCGTTTTCGTACGGGGGTTTTTCGTCGTGTAATAGCGGTAGCCCGTACCTGCCGAGCTCTCCAGACGAATTTTCATGGCCACGCTTTTCTTCGCCATAATACTAAATCCTTGCAATAATTGGGTATTTCAAAAGGGAAATGCCCGAAACCTGTGGAACAGGCCCGTAATCTAAGGATTTTCGGCAAAAAGTCAAGAAAAGCGTTACAGGCGTATTCCCATACTTAAGTGCCCGTCCATACAAGGCATTTTGTGTTACAATATAATTATGTAAAATTATAAGAATGCAGGGGGCAGATATCCATGAAAATCCTTATCGTCGACGATGACGATTTTGTGCGGACGCTGATGGTGCAGACCCTTCAGTCCGCCGGGCATCAGACAGAAGAATGTTCCGATGGCTTGGATGCTATCGCCAGGCTCGGGACGGATGTGTTCGATCTGGTGGTAACCGATATCATCATGCCGAATGAAGGCGGTATTTCCGTCGCTTCCTATGTCAGGGAACACAAGCTTCCGACGTCGGTGCTGGCCGTCAGCGGCTATCTCGACGATTCCGAGGGCAGCATTTCCAACATAGCCAGCTATTATGCCGACGATACGCTGAAGAAGCCTTTTAGGAAGGAAGAGCTTCTCGACGCCGTGCTCGGAGTCTCTTCCAGCGCCCATGCCGAACGGGCACTGGAAAATATGTAACGCGACCGCCGTCCTTTTGCTTTCCGCTTCAAATGGCGAGAATGTTTGACTTCAGCAATCCTCGGATCCTGTTGATGTAATTTATGATAGGGGGAGGGGGCTCAGAATTTCCGTTTGCCCGGCTTACCGGGCTTTTTTCCTTGACGGTCAGGGTGTTCCCGTTCCCGGCGCGCTGGCTTCTTTTTGTTCCAGCTTCGTTTCTCTCCCTGCGGCTTGCCACGGAAAGCGGCAGGCGCAGCCATCATCAGGCCCGGAATATCCGCGCTGTCCGTGTTCGTGACGGCGAATACCATGCCGCCCGTGACCGGGTCTGCCTCTTTCAGGCGCACACGCAACGACGCACCCAGACGATAAAGGCGACGGCTGCGCCGTCCGATCAGGGCATGCTGCTTTTCATCATGGTCGTAAAAATCATCCGGCAGGCTGCGCATCGGAATGATGCCGTCGGCGCCGATCCCTTCCAGCGTGACGAACAGCCCAAACCGTGTGACGCCGGTAATGCGGCCATCGAACTCGCCACCGGTGCGCTCGGCCAGCCATGTCGCGGTGAAACGGTCAACCGATGCGCGCTCGGCTTCCATGCTGCGGCGTTCGGTATCGGAAATTTGCTGCGCCATTTCCTCCAGCCGCACGACTTCCTCATCGTTCAGGCCGCCGGGCCCCAGATCATAGGCGCGGATCAGGCCGCGGTGAACCAGAAGATCGGCATAACGGCGAATGGGCGATGTGAAATGCGCATAACGTTGTAACGCAAGCCCGAAATGCCCGACATTTTCCGGGTCGTAATGTGCCTGCGCCTGACAGCGCAGCACGACTTGTGAAATCACATGGCTGTATGGCAATTCCGCCGCCTTATGCAGCAGCTGGTTGATCTGCGCGGGTTTCAGCACCTGTCCCTTGGGCAGGGAGAGGCCGAAGCCTTCGATAAACTCGCGCACCGTATCCAGTTTTTCCGGCGATGGCCGGTCATGGACGCGGTAGACGCACGGCGTCTTGCGGGCTTCCAGCGCCTGCGCGGCGGCAACGTTGGCGAGGATCATGAATTCTTCGATCAGCTTGTGCGCATCCAGTCGTTCACGCAGCTTCACGCCCGTCATCTCGTTCTTGTCATTGATGACAATCCGGCGCTCAGGTAGGTCGAGATCCAGCGCGCCGCGTTCCTCGCGGGCTTTCCACAAGATACTGTAAGCCTTGTAGAGCGGGTTGATCACGCGCTCCATCAGCGGCCCGGTCACATCGTCGGTTACGCCGTCGCGGGCGGCTTGCACCTGTTCGTATGTCAGGCGCGCTTCCGACCGCATCAGGCCGCGCACGAATTTGAATTTCTGCAAATGGCCTTGTTTGTCGATCCACATATGCACGGCCAGTGTTGCGCGGTTCTGGTGGGGAACCAGAGAACACAGATCGTTCGAAAGCTTTTCCGGCAGCATCGGCACGACGCGGTCGGGGAAATATGTTGAATTGCCGCGGCGCAGGGCTTCGCGGTTGAGCGCGCTGCCGAACGTCACGTAATAGGCAACATCGGCAATCGCGACGATCAGGTGGAATGTACCGTCATCCATTTCTTCGGCGAAAACGGCATCGTCAAAATCACGCGCATCCGCACCGTCAATGGTCACCAGCGGGATCGGACGCAAATCTTCGCGCCCTTTCAAGTCGGGCACGGTCATTGGTTTGGTCTCGTTGATCACATCTTGCGTGAATTCGGGCTTGATCCCGACCTCGTGCATGGCGACGACGCTGATTGTTTTCGGATCGTTCTGCTGGCCGATGACCTCGATCACCCGCACGCGCTTGTTGCGAAGG